>CAUUIG010000020.1:0-20294 GCA_963545095.1 uncultured Streptococcus sp. | reverse complement strand
TCATCTGTATAATTGTAAAAAATTAGGCTTTGATATAGTTTGAAACTATATCTCTGTTTTGAGCAAAAGAAAAAGGCCTGAGACAAATGCCTCAAATCCCTTGTGTAGCTTGTTTTGTAGCTCTATTTCTGTTGGACGATTCAAACACCTTATTAGTAATTCTTATAAGTGACTATGACTTGCTATTAGAAAAGACTATAGGTTGATTTTTCTTTTGTAATTCTGATATTTCCCTGAAAAGTGCGGACGGGAGCAACTTACTTCGTAATTTCATCCCTAATTTTTGAGCCAGAATGTCTCAAAAATTCCGTTCTAGATAATAATAAATTATTATCTAGAATACCACTATAGCGGGAAATATCCGCTAAAAGCTCACTTCGTTCGCACTTGATATAAATAAAGCATAATTTTTCTATATTATACACTTGAGGCACTATAACTGTTAAATTTGTTAAAGTTTCCCAACCTCTTCCTATCAACTCTTTCTCTGTTCAAGTGGGACGATTGCTAGTGTCTTTCCTAAACTGGCTAAAACTTTCAATACCGTATCCAACTGAGGACTAGTCTTTCCTGTTTCCATCCTAGCTATGACAGGTTGACTCACTCCACTGAGTTCCTCTAGCTTTTTCTGACTGATTCCTTGCTTATGTCTTTCTTCAATCAACTCACTCATGATAGCTACTCGCATATCACTTTCAAGGATTTCCTCCTTGGTAAAGAGTTCTGATCGGACATCCTTCCAGTTACTTCCAATAGCACTATTCTTCATCACTTAACCCTCTTTCTTTTATGTCCTTTAGTTCACGCTTGGTTTTTTTAAAATTATAACTCAAAAGTTATTAAAAGTAAATCTGGACACTCATAAAAAGAAGACCTTAGAAAAATTCCAAAGATCTCATCTTTATGATTCGAAAAAATTATGGGAAGAGTTATAAATTGAAGACAATCCTTACTATTATTCCAGCTCAATCCCCTTCTCTCAGAGATTGTCCAGACACTCCTCATAGTAGGTAGCATCATGCTCACTATAGATAGGACTTTTCAGCTTTTCCTCTACTAAGTCTTGATAAGGAGGGCAGATCTTGCCACGGTAGTTCTTATCTAGCCATTCTTGGCTGACATTATAGCCTAGGTCAGCCATCTCCTCCATGACCAAGCGATGATAGGCATAGAGACGATAGGGAGAGTGGGTAAAGACATAGTCCACCGTCGCATGCTTTCTGCCCCAGCCATTGCCACGGAGGGCACAGCACTCTCGATGCTGCCCCAAGAGTTGAGGACGGGGAAGTTGTGAAATCAAAGCCTCATGCCAAAGTCTCATGGGAGTCTCCTTTCAGTAAAGTAGAATTTTGAAGATAAGCATTTGGGTAACGTTCAAGCAACTCTCTCGTTTTAGCAATCACATCTTCTTTGGAAGCCTGACCAAAGCGGTAGCGATCCAGCAAGAGCATGTAGTCCTTACGCTCGGCATCTGTCGCTCTCTTTTTAAAATAGCCCCAAATATGCTGAAAGGCATTGCAAACCTGACCCCTGTGTTCTGGAATCTGGCAGGCACGGTCAATCATTTCCTGAACCTGACTCACCTCCACCTCTTCATTCTTGAGATACTGACGAATATCATTGTAAATATTGCTAGAATGACTCAAAACGAGGTATTTGTTTTCCGCCCAGAGTTGCTGGCAAAGGGATTTTTGGTTAGTTTGTTCCATGTTTCTCCTTACTTTCTACTAGTTCCCAGGAAATATGGAAACAAAATGAGCGAATAAATCAACTACATCTTACCCTTTAAACTCTTTCAAAAACTTTTTGAGTTCAGCATCAGCTTCTGGTGTGGTTCCATGTAGTTGACCGAGCATTTCAAGTAGAGAAGCTGTTTGCTTTTCAATCTCATCATTGGTCTTGTTGATCTTGCTGACAATATCTGTCAGTGGCTCGACTTCTTCTTCCTCAAAGGTATCTACATAGCGAGGGATATTGAGGTTATAGTCATTTTCGACGATTTCTTCATAGCTTGCTAGATGGGCAAACTTGTCAATATCCTCACGTGACTTGTAGGCTTCCAGAATCTTCTCGATATGAACATCCGTCATGATATTCTGGTTTTTCCCCTTATCAAACTCCTTAGAGGCATCGATAAAGTAGACATCACGGTTGGTGCGGTTCTTTTTGAGAATGATGACTGTGGTCGGAATGCTGGTATTAAAGAAGATATTGGCAGGAAGACCGATAACCGTGTCAATAGCCCCTTCTTCTAACAAGGCCTTACGAATGGTTCCTTCCGCATTTCCACGGAAAAGAACACCGTGGGGAAGGACGATAGCCATAACTCCATTATCCTGCTTGAGGTGGTAGTAACCATGTAAGAGAAAGGCAAAGTCAGCCTTGGACTGAGGAGCAAGTTTTCCAAATGGAGAGAAACGAGGATCCGCCATAAAGCCAGAGCTTGCTGACCACTTGGCAGAGTAGGGTGGGTTCATCAGAACACCATCAAAGTTGGTCGGCTCTTGAGTCGGCCAGTCTTCATCTAGTGTATCGGCATTGTGGAGAAATTGATTTTCAACAGGAACACCGTGTAGAATCATGTTCATCCGAGCCAAGTTATAGGTTGAGGTATTGAGCTCCTGACCAAAGTAGACCACTGTCTGCGGTTTATGAGAGTATTTCTTAGCATTGAGCAAGAGAGAGCCAGAGCCCATAGTCGCATCATAGATGGTAAAGCCTAGCTGGTCCTCACGACCCAAAAAGGCAATCTGAGTCATAAGTTTGGCAACAGGTTGAGGGGTATAGAACTCACCAGCCTTCTTACCCGAGTCAGTCGCAAACTGACCAATCAGATACTCATAGGCATCCCCCAGCATATCTCCAGCATGACCAGCCACATCTAGCACAGCCAACTCTTTCATGACCGCCGCCACCGTTTGGTTTTGCTTTTGCGGAATTGCCCCTAGCTTTTTGGAATAGAGATCAATATCTTCAAATAGATTTTCATAGAGTTCGTCGCTCTGTTCGATATCACGAAAACCCTGAGCCAAATCTTCCAACTGGAAAGTTCCCTCATTGACACGTGCTACAAGAGCCGTAAAGGTCAACTCAGGCTTGATACTATAGTTGAGTTCGTCCTTCATAACTGCAAGAAGATCCTCATGGGTGTCCTCATCCTCATAGTAATTGCGATAAACCTCAAGGGCAGCCTCTAGACTCTCACTCCCCTCCTCCATAGTCTCCGACACGAAAAAGAGCATCTTATCTGACAGGTACTTATAAAAGACCATCCCCAAGAGATAGGACTTATAGTCGTTGGCATCCATCTTAGAGCGGAGAACATCCGCTGAGTTCCACAGGGCTTGGTAGAGCGACTGGGACGTTTGTGTTGTTTCCATAATGTTTCTTTCTAAGTTTTGAAATATAAGTGTTAAAAGTTATCACTAATCATCTAGATAAACATATCCCGTAAGAGTTTCTTTTTCAGTGTTTCTAACTGAGAAATTTTTTCTTGGTGAGAGTTGATGAGATTATCGAGGTTAGAGAAGTAAGCTCCGATGGCTTGTTGTTCTCGAATATTAGAAGGCACTAATACTTTAATCTTAGAAAACTCTTTTTTTGTAATATGAGGTTGTGCAGAACCAACTTGGTTTACTTTCATAAAATCACTAATCAAGTTTCCACGTAAAACGGCTAAAATATATTCTGGAGATATTTTAGTACCTGATAAAGGTCTTAAAATCAGCATAGCCGAATTTATCCTAACGGAACTATATCTTTTTTGGATATTTTCATCATAGTATGCTACATTTCCAAGGGTCCCTCTACTAGTTAGAATAAAATCTCCTAAAATTAACTTACCGTTTCTTAATTCTTTATCTTTCTCTTCTGAAATAAATTTTGTTGTACTAAAATCTAATCCTGTCTTTTTTACATTCCCAGTGTCTAAGAATAAGGTATGCCCAAAACTAGAGAAGTCACTTTCTCCTGGATAACTTTTACCTCTATCTCCATCTATTATTTGGAAAATATCTGCCATCTTTACACATTCCCACTCAGCATCAAATCCATCCAAACGAATCTCAGGAACTGTCTGTCCAGCTTTTGGAAACATCTTAGAAAGCATGGTCGCCTTAAGAGATTGGTAATTGGTGAGATTATCCTTGTGGCTTGCAAGAAGGTCGTCGAGGGTGCGGAAAAGAGAGCCGATGGCGGATTGTTCGGAGATACTTGGAAGAGCTATTGTAGTTTCTAAAATATTTTTATTGTACAACCGCTTAATAGTTGTTCCTTCAATACCTTGCCATTTTACTATTGAATAAAATTGTTTGAGAAAAGAATTATCTAATCGTTCATCATGTTTTAGCCAGACGATATTTGAATCTTGAAAATAGGCTTCCTCTCCTTGATATTCTACCGTCCTACCGATACTTCCTGAAGCAGAAATCAAAATATCTCCAATTTCAGGATATGGATATTTAGATTTATACTCCTCAAATTTTTCACGAGTAATAAATGAATCTGGTTCGCTACCAAAAGTACCAATTTTATAAAATGGAATCTCTCCAACTTCTGAAGTTTCCTCCTTGAAAATTCGCTTATTCATAGTTACTGAAGCAAGTTCACCTATTTGTTTACTTTCCCAGTTATCACTAAAATCACAGAATCTAATTTTAGGAGTATAATTATTCATGATTTTCTCCCTTAATATCAAACTTAGAGCTTAATTTTTTAATATATTCTTTAGAAAATAAGATTGTTAGGAAAAATATTAGAAATACAGAATACAAAACGAAGCTTCTACTACTAAAAACAATCCTCAATCCCAATATACATAAAACACCTATAATAATCGAAATATATCTATCATCAATTTTTGGAAACTCAACTTTAGCTTCAAAATCTCTACCATCAAACATAAGACTATTTGTATAAAATTCTTTTAACTTCTCGTATTCATTTTGATTTTTTCTTATTTCTAAAATATAAATAATTGAAATAAAAACAAGAGCACAAATCAATAATAACAAAAGTAATTTTGTCTTTTGACTATCTGATACTAATAATCTGTTCAAAATATCATGTCCTGAATAGTCTTTTACTTTATCAACAACAAGTAACGCTAAAGCAGAGAACCATCCAATTAGCTTAATATGTAAAGCTTGATAAATATCATTTTCCCTTTCTGTAATTTTTAGAAAGTCATTTTTAAGATTAGAAACTTCTTCAAAATATTTGTCTGTTTCCTGACTGATAATACGTTTAAAAATACTTTCTGCTTTATTAACAATATCTTCATTTATTCTGAAGGTTCCACTTTTAACGATAATACTTCTCACAATATCTAATCGTTGCTTATATGTATTATAGTAACCTGTATCATTAATAACCCAATCGTAGATACTATTCAACAAATCTATATCGTTAGTATTAACTTCTGAGAAACCATATTTTTCTGAAATCGAAATCCTATCTTCGATAATTTTAAAATCAAATATAAAACCATTCTCTAAGATTTTTATTTCAGTATTTGTAGATAAGAATAATAAGATGAAAATTCTGTTTAAATGCAAAATTTTTTGAGATGTATTTTCAACTTTTCTCAATAAATTTACAGAAAAATTTTTAATGTCTCTATTAATAATATTAGACTTAATAACATTATTATATTTTTCAATTTCATCCTTAACATCAATTTTTTCGATTTTCCAGTTATGATTATCACGATAAATATAATCAATCTTTTCTGAAAAATCAATATCGGAAAAATAGTCTTCAATATCTGTGAAATGTGTCTTTGTTTCAATATAATCATTTAAATTAAATATTGTCGTATTATTTTGATATACGATATACTTACCACTTTCTTCCTCAAGTTCAATATTATTGTATTGCAAAAATTCAATTAAATCACGATTACTTCCGTCATTCACTATTTCATAAGAAGTTCCGTTCCAAGAATCATTCTGCATTTATATTACCTATTTTCGATCTAACTTCATTTATGAAATCCTCAGATACAGTTAGAATTATTTTGTTATCTTCAATTTTAATTTGTCTTCGTCTTTTCAATTTTTCAAAATTATCAGTTTTAATAACTGTGTCACTAGAGACTCTTATCTCATCTTTATACTTATCACGTAATACTTTTGAGTCAATAGCAAAGTTAGCATCTAGCTGTTTAGCCTCTATTGAAAAAAATTCATCCTCATAATTTCCAACATCAGTAGGAATATCAATTAATCCTCTATAATTCAAATAATCAATTAACTCTGATTTATCAAATAAATTATGATCGAAGATATAACTTTTTGTTTCAGAAACGATATCTGAAAAATTCTGTTTTTCTTTAATTTGAGTTGAAAATAATTCCTCATCTTCAACTAATTTAATAAGTTCTAAAGAATTAACTCTACTATTTCTAACTTCCTGTAAACCTAGAAAATCACTCATCCAATAACTAGCAACTTTCCTATTTTTATCTATAACTTCAATTGTTGACAAATCTTTCCTTGCAATACAGGCTTTATAGTAGGTTTTTTCTGTCCCCAACTGAGCTACTAATTTAAATGTTTCTGTATCAGCTACGGAAGTTTTTTCTAATTTTAATAGTAACAAACTATCGTCAGATTCTTTAATAAAAAGAAAGCCTGATCTAATACTTTTCTTTCTAGAATTTGTACTAGAGCTCCTCTCAGACTCTAACAACTTTTCAGGAAATAAGTTTATATCAAAGTCTTCAGGAGATTGTTCGAATTCTTTCAAAATACTTTCTCTCTCCTCTATAACTTCTGCGACTACCGAAACATGACTCGAATGATTCTCAATAATTGTTCTGAATATCTCATCAATATTTATAATTTTATTGTTATCAAGTTCGATTTCAGTGATTTCATCAGTTATTTCATATACAGCAACTTTCTTTTCCATTTAATTCCTTTCTCCCTCATCCTGAGAGGCTTGATGCCCTTAATTTAGTCTATGACAGGCTTCTATAAATTTTTTAGACTAAAAACGTTAGACGTAAATAAAGCTTATCCACTTTACATTATTATATCAATAATTTCATATTCTATAAAGTATTTATATAAAAAACCAATTTTTTCCTCTTTTGCCCTCACATTACCTACTCATTTATCTTATATACCAGAAATACCCTATAGAATTTAATCCTAAGTGATTATTCTTTAGCTCAACAACTCATGATATGCCTTTACTGGCATTAATCATAATTGAGAGTCTCACGTAGTTACTGTAGCATTGTATGACTTTATCTTGAAACCCTTAATCTTAGTAGTTACAACATTGATATTATTCTCGGTAATGTCCTTGTTCTTGTTCAATACTGAAGCAAACGCCTTATGCACTTCCTTGAACTTTTCTTCTTTTATCTTAGCAAATCCCCTATACGTGGAAGAGAGCAATTAGAGCACTGTTAAGACTCATATCAACTTCTACCAGACTCGTACTTAGTTTCTATTCCACTACTGCTAGTTATTTTTTGAATCCCGTCTAGCTTTCTCGACAAAAATCCAAGTACGTATTGTTCTTATTTACATTAACAAAGTCCAGAATTATTTGACAAACTTTTAAACTCACGATGAGTAAAGATGCTATAAATCAATAGACAAACGACGTAGTTAATGGTCATTATTAAATCACTTTTAAAATAGATGAACTAAGTATAGCACATGCCAATAAATCTTGTGCATGACTGCCTTGAAATGTAATTTTTTTCTTTTATTAAAAAACACTTCTTCAAAATCAGAGACATAAAATAATCCCACCCAATAATTTCTTCAAATTCAGATAGAGGTTATTTATCTTACCAAAAGATAGTATTCGAGTTTTAGAAAAAAAGAAATGATAGTAAACAACTTCACTCGATAAATAGAAAGCATGATTTTTTACAAATAGTGCTATTAAAAACTCACATTGTCTATATATTTTAGCAAAGACTCATATTTATTATTTATATTGAATGTATATTTCCTTGAAACTATTCTTCGAGGTTTTGATAATTACCTCCCAACCCTCAACGGATCAATCACTTCTTCGATCAGCTGGGTATAGGCTTCCTTGATTTGTTTTTTATAGAGGAGAGGATTGAGGGCATCCGCCACCTCTAGCTTATAGTCCTGATAGCGTTGGCTCTTGGTCAGCTGGCTTTCTCCTAGTTGTTTTTTAGCTCCCTTACGGTAGTGTTCGACATAGTAACGGAGTTCATCCTCTCCGACATACCAGCGCTTGCTAAAGACTTGGATAAGTTGCTGGATGACAGCCTCTATCATCTGATCCAAAATATTTGCGATAGACTGACCACGATAGCTTTCCGGATGTTCTTGAACTTCTCTCCAAAGTTCAGTGATGATCTGGGCAAGATTTGGATTGGTCTTCTCAAGACTCTGAATATAGTTATCCACCGCTTCCTTATCTTGAGCGTTTAGGTTCTTTTCTTGACTTTGACCTTGTTCAATCAAGCTTTGGATCAAGGTCAAGATATAGGCATAGTTGATCTCATCCACTTGGATAGACTCCAGTTCATAGTGGATATCAAGTGGCTCTCCATCGTCATCATCCTCTACTCGGCTTTTTAATTCTGCAAGGACATTTCGATAAAGTCCCAGATACCTTTCCAACTTTTCTCCATCAAGTCCCGTCTGACTGTATAGCTCTTCCTCATCATACTCTTTATACACTCGGATAGAGGCTAGGTATTTATCAAAGGCTTGATAGGTTTTAGCTAGTTTCCTCAACTCAGGCGTAGAGACTTGCTCGAAATCTAGACCATTCACATAGTCATCAGTGACAAGATTTTTGAAATCGCTACAACTCCGTAAAAAGTTCCTCTTTTCCTCTTCCCAGCTTGGGGCTAGGACCTCGTTTTCACCACCATTTGAGTAGAGCTTGAGGGCATTATCTACTGCTTCCTTAAAGGCTAGGGGTTTTTGGAAGGTGATGATATGACCGTAGGTCTTACTGGAGTCAAAGATCCGGTTGGTTCGGCTAAAGGCCTGAATCAAGTCCTGCGGTTGCATGGGCTTTCTATCGATAAAGAGAGTCGATAGACAAGGGGCATCAAATCCCGTTAAGAGACGATTGACTACGATAACCAAGTCCAACTGCTCCTTGCGATAGAGGTATTTGTCCTGCTTTCGAGCTAGGCGGTTATTGACATCCGTATTAAAGCCACGAAGATCCGCCATGGTAAAGTGGCTATCAAACTCTTGGTTATAGTCTTCTAAAACCTGCTTCATGTGGTCTTGGTTGGCTCTTGAGTCTTCTTCATTTTCTGTGACCGAGTAAGTGATAGTCGCCTTTGGAAAGTCTGGAAGAACCTGCTTGACCCTTTCCGATACCTTAACTCTCGTCTCCCCAGCCTTGACCCGTTTGAGGAGTTCATAGTAGGCTTGGGCTTGAGGGATTGACTTGACGGTCAGGATGGCATTATAGGTCTTACCCACTCCTTTTTGGAAACCTAGCTGTTGACGGGATTTATTGATAATGGCATCCAAGACTTCCAGCATATGCTCCTCATTCTCATACACGGTATCTGGTAGGTCATTTTCAGATTTATCCGTTATGAGGGTATTGCGATAATCTACCTTAAAGCCTAAAACTGCTCCATCATGGATGGCTTCCTTGACTGTATACTCATGGAGACGGTCACCGTATTGCTGTTGGGTGGTTTGGGCTAGATCGCCGACTTGCTGGCGTTTATTTTCCTTAAAGATAGGTGTGCCTGTAAAACCATACCAGAGAGACTGTGGGAAAAAGGCCTTAATGTCTTTTTGTGTTTGCGGTGTTACGGCACGGTGGCATTCATCCACGACAAAGGCCACTCGGAGGCCCTTGATTTTGTCTGCATCACGCTGGTAAAGACCTTGCTCAAACTTACGCATCATAGTAGTGATTTTCTGGATGGTCGTTACCACCACACGCTTATCATTACTTCCTAAGCGCTTGACCAAATCATGGGTATTATCCGTCTCATCAATATCAATGACATCATTGGTCGCATAGGAGAGAAATGACGAAGTGGTCTGTTGATCCAAGTCCCTGCGGTCAACGACAAAAATCGTCTTTTGGATAGAAGGGATTTGTAGGAGATTCCGCGCCACCTTATAAGAAGTCAAGGTCTTCCCTGAACCTGTCGTATGCCAGACATAGCCAGACTCCTGACGGCGAGAAGCTTCCTGAACAGCCTCAATAGCATGAATCTGGTAAGGACGCAGAAGGATGAGAGCCTTCTTACTATCATCAAGGACAGAATACTGCATGACCATCTGGTGGGCACGAGGGATGGAAAGGACTTCGTGAGCAAAACTGGTCAAGCTCGTTATGGGTTGGTTATCTTTATCTACCCACTTGGTTAGAAATTGCTTGTTGAGTTTATTTTCTCTGGCTGCAGCGATATAGCGTGTGTCTACTTTATTGGTCACAACAAACATCTGTAAGCTAGAGTAAATACCACGGAACTTTCCTTCTCTATCATACTTCTTGATTTGATGAAAGGCATCTAGAAAAGCAACTCGAGGACTTTTAAGCTCAATCTGAATCATTGGAAGACCATTGATCAAGAGAGTCACATCTAACCTGCGGTCTTGATCCTGAGGATTTATCTTATCTCTCTCGACTTGGTTGACAACTTCGTAACTAGACTTACCAGCTGCGATATTATCTCGCCAAATGACAGATAAACGGATAGTCCCCAAACTAGCATCTTCTCTCTGAACCTCAACCTTGGCAATGCCATTTTCGCCGACCAACCACTTGGCTGCATCATAGTAGCTAACAAAGTTCAGTTGGTTCTTTATCTGCCGTTTTTCCTGTTCTGTCAGGGGATGATCTGCCAATAGCGCCACATTGTTCTGGGCTAGCTTTTCAAAGAAGTTTTCCCATAACTGCTCTTCTGTTTTAAGGTCATCTCTGTAAGTCCATTGACTTTCCCCAGTTACCAGTTGGTTGATCAGCTGTTTTTCTATCTCCAGTTCTGGTTTTACCTGTATCATGCTCTCTCCTTTGCTACATGTCTGCTCCCTTTATTATAGCATGTTTAAGCTCAAAATCCATCACTCTTCCCATATCAAAAACACTCATCCCCCCTTTCTCCTTCAAAATATGGTATAGTAGAGTTATACTATCTATGAGGAGTTTACATGTCACAGGATAAACAAATGAAAGCTGTTTCTCCCCTTCTGCAGCGAGTTATCAATATCTCATCGATTGTCGGTGGGGTTGGGAGTTTGATTTTCTGTATTTGGGCTTATCAGGCTGGGATTTTACAGTCTAAGGAAACCCTCTCTGCCTTTATCCAGCAGGCAGGTATCTGGGGGCCACCTCTCTTTATCTTTTTACAGATTTTACAGACTGTCGTCCCTATCATTCCTGGGGCCTTGACCTCGGTGGCTGGGGTCTTTATCTACGGTCACATCATAGGGACTATCTACAACTATATCGGCATCGTCATTGGCTGTGCCATTATCTTTTATCTAGTGCGCCTCTATGGGGCTGCCTTTGTTCAGTCTGTCGTCAGCAAGCGTACCTATGACAAGTATATCGGCTGGTTGGATAAGGGCAATCGTTTTGACCGTTTCTTTATTTTTATGATGATTTGGCCCATTAGTCCAGCTGACTTTCTCTGTATGCTGGCTGCCCTGACCAAGATGAGTTTCAAGCGCTATATGACCATCATCATTCTGACCAAGCCCTTTACCCTCGTGGTTTATACCTACGGTCTGACCTATATTATTGACTTTTTCTGGCAAATGCTTTGACACATAAAAAATCCGTTTGGTTTCCCAAGCGGATTTTGTGCTTTATTTTGAAACTTCTTTTGCAAGGACAAAGTTCCCAAGTGTGGCAGAACCATTTCCTGCGACTGCTGGTGTCACGATATAGTCACGCACATCTGGTACTGGTAGGTAACCATTGAGAAGAGATGTAAATTTCTCACGGACACGGTCCAGCATGTGTTGTTGAGCCATGACCCCTCCACCAAAGACAATCACGTCTGGGCGGAAAGTCACTGTCGCATTAACCGCAGCTTGAGCGATATAGTAGGCTTGGACATCCCAAACAGGGTTGTTGAGTTCAATGTTTTCCCCACGTACACCTGTACGAGCTTCCAAACTTGGACCAGCTGCATAGCCTTCCAGACATCCCTTATGGAAAGGACAAACACCCTTAAACTCTTTTTCAATATCCATTGGGTGTCTAGCAACATAATAATGACCCATTTCAGGGTGACCCACACCGCCGATAAACTCACCACGTTGGATAACACCTGCACCGATACCTGTACCGATTGTGTAGTAAACCAGGTTTTGGATACGACCACCAGCGTTGTTACGGGCAACCACTTCACCATAAGCAGAGCTGTTTACGTCTGTTGTGAAGTACATTGGCACGTTGAGGGCACGACGAAGGGCACCAAGCAAGTCCACATTTGCCCAGTTTGGTTTTGGAGTCGTTGTGATAAAGCCATAGGTTTTTGAGTTTTTATCAATATCAATCGGACCAAATGAACCAACTGCAAGACCAGCAAGGTTATCGAATTTTGAGAAGAACTCAATGGTTTTATCGATTGTTTCGATTGGAGTTGTTGTTGGAAATTGTGTTTTTTCTACAACGTTAAAGTTTTCATCACCGACAGCACAAACAAACTTTGTACCGCCCGCTTCCAAGCTTCCATATAATTTTGTCATGATAAACCTCTTGTTTTTATTTTCTTTATTATAGCATATTTCGAAAGTCTAAATTTCTCTATTTTTTAGATTTTCCTCTGTAAATCTTACCATTCAAGCAAAAACGAACAAACATGTCATTTGTTCGTTTTCATTGTGAGAGGGAATATTGTACTCAATGAAAATCAAAGAGCAAACTAGGAAGCTAGCCGAAGGCTGTACTTGAGTACGGCAAGGCGAAGCTGACATGGTTTGAATTTGATTTTCGAAGAGTATTAGATTTTCACTTCAATAACAGCATCCCCCTTAGCAACTGAACCTGTTGCGACTGGAGCTACTGAAGCATAGTCAGCTGTGTTTGTAACGATAACCATTGTTGTATCATCAAGACCAGCTGCAGCGATTTTGTTTGAGTCAAATGTTCCAAGAACATCGCCAGCTTTTACCTTGTCACCTTGAGCAACTTTTGCTTCAAAACCTTCACCGTTCATTGTTACAGTGTCGATACCAACGTGGATCAAGACTTCAGCACCATCAGTTGTTTTTAAACCAAAAGCGTGCCCTGTTGGAAAGGCAATTGAAACTTCAGCATCAGCTGGTGCATAGACCACGCCTTGGCTAGGTTTCACAGCGATACCTTGTCCCATAGCTCCACTTGAGAAGACTGGGTCATTAACATCAGCAAGAGCAACAACGTCACCAACGATAGGAGTTACAAGTGTTTCATTTTGAAGAGTTGCTGGAATATTACCAGTTGTTTCTTCTTGGACCAAACGTTCTGTCGCTACTTCAGTAGCAACTTCTTTTTCATCCTCATAACCAAACATGTAAGTAAGGGCAAAACCAAGGGCAAATGATACAGCTACCATAAGAATGTATGGTACAAGTTGTCCGTTACCAACATAAAGCATTGTACCTGGGATAATGGTGATACCATTACCAGTACCAGCAAGTCCAAGAATTGAAGCCAATCCACCACCGATTGCACCAGCAATCAATGAAAGGAAGAATGGTTTACGGAAGCGCAAGTTCACCCCGAAGATAGCAGGCTCTGTAATACCGAGGAAGGCAGAAAGAGCAGCTGGGAAAGCAAGTGTTTTTAGTTTTGGATTTTTAGTTTTGACACCAACCGCAACAGTCGCAGCACCTTGAGCCGTCATAGCAGCTGTGATGATAGCGTTGAATGGGTTAGCATGGTCAGCAGCAAGCAATTGCACTTCAAGCAAGTTGAAGATGTGGTGCACACCTGACACGACAATCAATTGGTGAACCCCACCAATCAAGAAACCACCAAGACCAAATGGCAAGCTAAGGATCGCTTTTGTAGCGATAAGGATGTAGTTTTCAACGACGTGGAAGACTGGTCCGATGACAAAGAGTCCAAGGATAGACATGACCAAAAGTGTCACGAATGGTGTTACCAAAAGGTCAATGACATCTGGAACAACCTTGCGGACAGCTTTTTCAAATTTAGCTCCAACAACCCCGATGATGAAGGCTGGAAGAACGGAACCTTGCAAACCAACAACAGGAATGAAACCAAAGAAGTTCATAGCGGTTACTTCACCACCTTGAGCAACTGCCCAAGCGTTTGGAAGTGAGCCAGAAACAAGCATCATACCAAGAACGATACCAACGGCAGGATTTCCACCGAATACACGGAAGGTTGACCAAACAACCAAACCTGGCAAGATGATAAAGGCTGTATCTGTCAAGATTTGAGTGTAAGTTGCAAAGTCACCTGGAAGTGGCATTTCAAGAGCGTTGAAAAGACCACGAACACCCATGAAGAGACCTGTCGCTACGATAACTGGGATGATTGGAACGAAAACGTCACCGAAAGTACGGATAGCACGTTGGAACCAATTTCCTTGTTTTGCAGCTTCTGCTTTCATTTCAGATTTAGTAGAAGTTGGCAAACCAAGAGCTACGACTTCATCGTACATCTTGTTTACTGTACCTGTACCAAAGATGATTTGGTATTGACCTGAGTTAAAGAAAGCACCTTGAACTTTTTCCAAGTTCTCAATCACTTCTTTATTGATTTTTCCTTCATCTTTGACCATGACACGAAGACGAGTCGCACAGTGAGCAACACTGTTGACATTTTCACGTCCGCCCAAGGCATCGATGACTTTTTTTGCAATTTCCTGATTGTTCATTTGCAAAAATCTCCTTATATAAAATTTTGTTCTTGTTTGAAAGCGATTTTATCCGCCCTTACGACTATTATTTTATCATGTTTTAGAAATATGTCAAGCGTTTTGCAGAAAAATATTCTATCCACTTAGGGGACACGCTTTAGATTGATTGTTTTTGACTGTTTTATCAGACATCACTTGAAAAAATAAGTTTAAAACCTTGGTTAAAAAGTCTTTTATTTTATTATCTTTCATATTTTCTTGAAAAGTTGATTGATTTTCTGGTTTCGATTTATGATAAACGTTTGACAGTTTTTTCTCTTTTTCAACATAAAAGACTTGCTTTTTCAACCGAAAACGGTTACTATTAAATGTGATAAGATTTTTGGAGGAATGAATGAATGGAATGGACAACTGAGCGTCGTTACAGACTTTATCAAGATTGGACGCAAGAAGAAATTCAAAATATAAAGGAAAATATGGCACAATCTCCATGGCATACTCATTACCATGTTGAGCCAAAAACAGGACTTCTCAACGACCCAAATGGCTTTTCTTACTTTGATGGGAAGTGGATTGTTTTTTATCAGAACTTTCCTTTTGGTGCAGCCCACGGTTTGAAATCTTGGGTTCAATTGGAAAGCGATGATTTGGTTCACTTCACAGAAACCGGAGTCAAAGTTTTGCCTGATACTCCATTAGATAGTCACGGTGCCTACTCTGGTTCTGCCATGCAGTTTGGCGATAACTTGTTCCTATTTTATACAGGAAATGTTCGTGATGAAAACTGGATTCGTCACCCTTACCAGATTGGAGCTTTGATGGATAAGAATGGTAAGATTACAAAGATTGATAAGATCTTGATCGACCAGCCAACCGACTCTACTGACCACTTCCGTGACCCACAAATTTTTAACTTTAAGGGGCAATATTATGCCATCGTCGGTGGACAGGACTTGGAGAAAAAAGGCTTCGTCCGTCTCTACAAGGCTGTAGACAACGACTATACAAACTGGCAAGCCGTTGGCAACCTTGACTTTGCTAACGACCGTACTGCCTACATGATGGAATGTCCAAATCTGGTCTTTGTAGGGGAACAACCTGTCCTTCTCTACTGCCCACAAGGATTGGATAAGGATGTTCTAGACTACGACAATATCTATCCAAATATGTATAAGATTGGGGCTTCCTTTGACCCTGAAAATGCCAAAATGGTAGATGTGTCTCAACTTCAAAACATGGACTATGGTTTTGAAGCCTATGCAACTCAAGCCTTCAACGCTCCTGATGGACGTGCTCTAGCTGTTAGCTGGCTTGGCTTGCCAGATGTTTCATATCCATCTGACCGTTTTGACCACCAAGGAACCTTCTCTTTGGTCAAGGAACTCACTATCAAAGACGGCAAACTCTACCAATACCCAGTCGCAGCTATTAAGGACCTTCGTGCTTCTGAAGAACCTTTCTCAAACCGTGCCCAAACTAAGAACACATACGAACTCGAACTCAACTTGAAAGCTAATAGCCAGAGCGAGATTGTCTTACTTGCTGATAATGAAGGTAAGGGACTTTCCATCAACTTTGACCTTGTAAATGGTCAAGTGACAGTAGATCGTAGCCAGGCTGGAGAACAGTATGCTCAAGAATTTGGAACAACTCGTTCTTGTCCTATCGATAATCAGGCTACTACTGCTATGATTTTCATCGATAACTCTGTCTTTGAAATTTTCATCAATAAAGGAGAAAAAGTATTTTCTGGTCGTGTCTTCCCACATGCGGACCAAAATGGTATCCTGATCAAATCTGGAAACCCAACTGGAACTTACTATGAATTAGATTATGGTCGCAAAACTAACTGATGTCGCCAAACTTGCAGGCGTCAGTCCTACTACCGTTTCTCGGGTTATCAATAAAAAAGGGTATCTCTCTGAGAAAACCATCCAAAAAGTCAATGAAGCCATGCGAGAATTGGGCTATAAACCCAACAACCTAGCTCGCAGTCTACAAGGAAAATCAGCTAAGTTAATCGGCTTGATTTTCCCAAATATTTCCAACGTTTTCTATGCAGAATTGATTGATAAGCTGGAACACCAACTCTTCAAAAATGGTTATAAGACCATCATCTGCAACAGTGAGCACGATTCTGAAAAGGAACGCGAATATATCGAAATGTTGGAAGCCAATCAGGTAGACGGCATCATTTCGGGTAGTCACAACTTGGGAATCGAAGACTACAATCGTGTGACGGCGCCGATTATTTCCTTTGACCGAAACTTGTCTCCAGACATTCCAGTCGTTTCCTCTGATAACTATGCTGGTGGGGTTCTTGCTGCCCAGACCTTAGTCAAGACAGGCGCCCAGTCTATCATTATGATTACAGGGAATGACAATTCTAACTCGCCAACTGGACTGCGCCACGCTGGTTTTGCTTCTGTACTCCCAAAAGCTCCTATTATCAATGTTTCCAGTGACTTTTCTCCCGTCAGAAAAGAAATGGAAATCAAGAATATCTTGACCCATCAAAAACCAGATGCCATCTTTGCTTCGGATGACTTAACAGCTATTCTGGTCATTAAAATTGCTCAAGAATTGGGTATTTCTGTCCCGGAAGAGCTCAAGGTCATCGGTTATGATGGGACTTACTTTATCGAGAATTACTATCCTCAACTGGCTACTATTAAGCAACCTTTGGAAGAGATTGCCTGCCTCACTGTTGACCTCCTCTTGCAGAAGATAGAAGGCAAGGAGGTCGCGACAACTGGTTACTTTTTACCAGTTACTCTTTTACCAGGAAAAAGTATTTAAGCACAAGAAAACTCAGACCAATTCGTCTGAGTTTTTTTATGATCTTAAGTTTTCTAGATAACGCTGGGCAGTCTCTAAGTTAAAGGTTTTATCTGCGATGAGGCGCTCGACCAGGGGAGCTACCTCGGATTCACTAGCACCTGCAAGAAGTGCCAAGGATTTGGCCTGCAATTTCATGTGTCCTTGCTGAATCCCTGTACTCACCAGCGCTTTGAGGGCCGCAAAATTTTGGGCAAGCCCGATAGACACGATAATCTGGGCTAATTCTTTGGCAGAAGGATTTCCCAGTAGTTCGTGACTGAGGGCTACACGAGGGTTAAGGCCGATAGAGCCACCCTTGGTCGCTACAGGCATGGGTAGTGTCATCTCACCAACTAATTCTTCTGTCTCCAAGTCTAGACGCCAAGAGCTGAGACCTTGATAGCGCCCGTCTCGACTGGCAAAGGCATGGGCCCCAGCTTCGATGGCACGCCAGTCATTACCAGTGGCTATTAAAATGGCATCTATACCATTAAAAATCCCTTTATTATGAGTAGCAGCTCGGTAAGGATCAGCCTGCGCAAACTGACTAGCCAAGGCTATCTTCTCCGCAATTTCTCGTCCTTGATCCTTTTGGCGGCTCAAGTATCGAAAGGCGATACGACAGCTTGCAGTCACCAGAGAATCGGTCGCGTAATTAGACAGGATTCCCATGAGACTCTGTCCCTGACTGAGTTCTTCTAAGACTGATTTCAAGGCTTCCAGCATGGTGTTGAGCATATTAGCTCCCATGGCTTCTTGGGTATCGACATGGAGATAAACAACGAGAAAGTCTGTTTCGCCTTTTATCTGCTCGACATGCAAATCACGCGCCCCACCTCCACGTTTGACGATGGAGGTATAGGCTTGATTGGCAAGTTCCAAGAGTTCGGCTTTCTTGCTGGCAATTTTCTCTTGCGCTTGTTCAGGATTAGCAACTTGATAAAGGGCTACCTGACCGATCATCTGGCGCTCATGCACTTGTGCAGTAAAACCTCCTGCACGCTTGATGATTTTACTGGCATAGCTGGCCGCTGCAACCACGGACGGTTCTTCTGTTACATAGGGAACGGTGTATTCCTGACCGTTGACAAGAACCTCTGGAACCAGCGAATAAGGCAGAGAAAAAGTTCCCACTACATTCTCACTCAGCTGGTCTGCCACAGTCACACTCATCTGTTCATCCTGCTCCAGACTCCTTTGCTTCTCAGGACTAAGGAGCGCCTGAGCTCGCAACAACTCAAGACGCTCTTGGTATGATTTTTTAGAAAATCCATTCCAACTTATCTTCATTATTTTTCAACCTTGCTATAACGGCGTTGGTGGTCGAGAATTTCAACCAAGGCAAAATCTTGATTTTCATAGCCAGCAAACTGGGCAGAGTTTGTTTCATCCAAGTCTACTTCCTCAAAGAAGACCTTTTCGTATTCTGCGACAGACAGGGCAATTCGTTGGTTGAGCTTGTTCAAACGATCTTTATCTAGATAAGCTTCATAACCTTCAACCAATTCACCACTGAAGAACTCAGCCACAGCACCACTTCCATAACTGTAGAGGGCAATTTTATCCCCAGCCTTCAGGCTATCTGTATTTTCTAAGAGAGACAAAAGTCCAAGGAAAAGTGAACCTGTGTAGATATTCCCCACCTTTTGACTGTAGAGAATAGACTGGTCAAAATGCTTTTGCAAGAGGTCTTTTTTCTCTTGAGGCAGACTCTTATCCATGATTTTTTTCAAGCCTTTTAGCGCTAATTTAGGATAAGGCAAGTGGAAGCAAACAGCTGCAAAATCATCTAAAGTAAGCTGGTAGCGTTTTTGGTATTCAAGCCAAGTCGTTTTCAAACTATCCAAATATTGTTGGGTAGAATAAACACCATTTACATAAGGGGTTGTTGAGTAATTTGGTCGCCAGAAATCCATGATGTCACGGGTCTGAGCTACATTGTCATTATTAAAAGCCATAATGCGTGGATTTTGTGTAATCAACATAGCCACACTTCCAGCTCCCTGAGTTGGTTCTCCTGGAGTTTCAATACCATACTTGGCAATATCACTGGCGATGACCAAGACTTTTGACTCTGGAGAATTTTCCACATGCAATTTGGCATAATGAAGGGCAGCAGTCGCTCCATAGCAGGCTTCTTTAATCTCGAAACTACGAGCAAAGGGCTGGATGCCAAGCAAGCCATGCACAAAGACGGCCGCAGCCTTACTCTGGTCAATTCCTGACTCGGTAGCCACGATGACCATATCAATTTCTGCTCTTTCTTGCTCAGTTAAAATAGAATCACTTGCACTGGCTGCCAAGGTCACGATATCCTCAGTTAGAGGCGCAATACTCAATTCCTTGAGTAAGAGTCCTTTGCTTAATTTTTCAGGGTCAATTCCCCTCGCTTCTGCTAAGTCTTGTAATTTCAAGACATATTGACTGGTCGCAAAACCAATCTTATCAATACCGATTGTCATATTTACCTCTGTTTTATCATTCATTGTAAAAAATCGTTCTATACTATTTTATCACAAATGGCAGTAAAAGAGAGAAAAAAGACTTGATTCTCCAAATCAAGTCTCTTATGGTAACTTCTCAAAGTAACTTCCACTTGCCCAACCAAAGTGGAAATTAGTCTAAAACGGATTTTTATGGTGAAATTAAGTATGAGACGTTT
>CAUUIG010000019.1:0-20523 GCA_963545095.1 uncultured Streptococcus sp. | reverse complement strand
CCTTCACGAGATTCAACAAGAGTTTGTTCGTATTGTTTTTGAGCTTGTTTAGCGAAATAGAAGATTTTATGATAGCCACAATTTTGTCTTCTTTTAGGGCATCCATTACAGACAAAGGGAGCCTTATCGAGTAGAGGGCAAGGAAGGTTATCGCATGTAGACTCTCGGACTTGTCTGTTTCGTTTGACTTCTTTGGAAACAGTAGTTGGGTCTTTTAGAATGGATTGTCCGATAGCTTTGAAGGTTTCACCGCGCTCTAAGCCTAATTGGATATCATTACGGTCTGAAAGGGTAAGGTGTTTATGTTTTGTCATAGTGGACCTCATTTCTAACTCAAACGTCTCACACTTAATTCCACCATAAAAATCCGTTTTAGACTAATTTCCACTTTGGTTAGGCAAGTGGAAGTTACTTTGAGAAGTTACCCATTCGAAAAAGCTGGAAACATTTGCCTTGAGCTATTGACAAAAGTGAAAGAATCAGATAGAATAGTAAAGTATGTTTAGTAACTGATCACTTTATAGCCGGCTAAACGAATACAAAATCTATGAGGAGGTATTCATCGTGAAACGTACTTATCAACCAAGTAAACTTCGTCGTGCGCGCAAACACGGATTCCGTAACCGTATGTCAACTAAAAACGGTCGTCGCGTATTGGCAGCTCGTCGTCGTAAAGGACGCAAAGTTTTGGCTGCATAATCCAAACAAACTATATCAAAAATCAGTAGGAACTCGAGTCTACTGATTTTTATTTTTGTAAAAAAGTTCAAAAGGCTTTATATTTTTGCTCAAATGGTGTATAATATTTCACATACTGTAAAAAATGGAGAATAATCATGAAGAAATCAAAAGTTATGCTTTTTGGAGCTATGGCTTTGACAGCAGGTCTAGCTTTAGCAGCATGTGGATCATCTCAATCAAGTAATACAGACAAGACTTACTCTTATATCTTTGTCAATAACCCAGATACCTTGGATTATATTACCTCTACACGAGACTCTACATCTAGTATCACAACCAACTTGATTGATGGTTTGTTGGAAAATGACCAGTATGGCAATCTCATCCCATCTATGGCTGAGTCATGGACTGTGTCAAAAGATGGTTTGACCTACACTTATAAGATCCGTCAGGGGGCTAAATGGTACACTTCTGAAGGAGAAGAGTATGCGGATGTAACAGCTCATGACTTTGTGACTGGTCTTAAGTATGCGGCTGATAAAAAGGCTGAAAACTTGTACTTGGTACAAGACTCTATCAAGGGTCTAGCAGACTATGTTGAAGGAAAATCATCTGATTTTGGAACTGTTGGTGTTAAGGCGGTGGATGATTACACACTACAATACACCCTCAACCAACCTGAGACTTATTGGAACTCTAAAACAACAGCAAGTATTCTTAGTCCTGTAAACGAAGCTTTCTTGAAGTCTAAGGGGGATGACTTTGGAAGTGTGACGCCATCAAGCATCTTGTCAAATGGTCCTTACTTGTTTAAGTCCTTTACATCAAAATCTTTGATTGAATTTGATAAAAACCCTAACTACTGGGATAAGGACAAGGTCAAAATTGAGAAAGTGAAACTTTCTTTCTTTGATGGTTCTGACCAAGACAGCATTGCGAGAGGTTTCTTGGATGGTAATTATACAGACGGACGTATCTTCCCAACAAGTTCAGTCTTTGCTGAACTCAAGAAGGGAAACGAGGATAAGATTACCTATACACCGCAAAACTCAGTTACTTTCTATTATCTTTTCAACGTCAATCGTCAAAGCTACAAGCAGACTATGAAACAGTCTGATAAGGAAAAGACAGATTCACGCGCAGCTATGCAAAATAAGGATTTCCGTCAGGCTATCAACTTTGCCTTTGACCGTCATGCCTATGCGGCGCAGACAAATGGTGAAGATGGAGCAGACCGTATCTTGCGTAACACGATTACACCAAGTAACTTTGTCCAAGTTGGTGATAAGAATTTCGGTGACATTGTCAATGAGAAAATTGTCAACTACGGTAAAGATTGGGCAAATATCAACTTAAACGATGGTAAGCAAGCCTTCTTGGATCCTGAAAAGGCTAAAGAGAAATTTGCTAAGGCTAAAGAAAGTCTGCAAGCTCAGGGAGTAACCTTCCCAATTCATTTAGATATGCCAGTTGACCAGACTGCTAAGTTAGATGTGCAACAGGCTGGTTCTTTCAAGCAAACAGTAGAAGCTACTCTTGGTAAGGAGAATGTAGTCATTGATGTTATCCAACTTTCTCCAGATGAAAAAGACCAGGCAACCTACTTTGCAGATACAGCAGAACAAAAAGACTACGACATCGACATCTCAGGATGGGGTGGAGATTACTCAGATCCTAAGACTTACCTAGCTATCCTTGATCCAGAGACAGGTTCTCAGTTGAAAAACATGGGCTTGTCTGAAGGAAAAGACAAGGAAGTTAAGGACAAGATTGGTCTTTCTGACTACAAGAAACTCTTGGATCAGGCCGACGCTGAAATCACAGATACTCAAGCTCGCTATGAAAAATATGCTGAAGCCCAAGCTTGGTTGACAGATAGTGCCCTCTTCCTACCAGTTCAAAGTGGCGGAGCCAACCCAATATTCCGTAAGACTGTACCGTTTACAGGTCCATTCTCATTCGTTGGTCATAAGGGAAATGCGGACAACTACAAATATGTTGAATTGCAAAAAGAGCCAGTAACTGCTAAACAGTACCAAGAACTCTATGAAAAATGGTTGAAAGAAAAAGCTGAGTCAAATAAAAAAGCTCAGGAAGATTTAGCTAACCACATTCAATAATATGCCTAGTCAATCTTTTCAGTTAATACTCAATGAAAATCAAATAGCAAACTAGAAAGCTAGCCGCAGGTTGCTCAAAGCACTGCTTTGAAGTTGTAGATGAAACTGACGAAGTCAGCTCAAAACATGGTTTTGAGGTTGTAGATGAAACTGACGAAGTCAGTAACCATACCTACGGCAAGGTGAAGCTGACGTGGTTTGAAGAGATTTTCGAAGAGTATAAGCATAGTGACTGGGTTCAGAAAAAGGCCCTACCAGATACTTCTTGGTTCTGGTAGGGCCTTTTCTTTATTCTTTTAAGTGATAAGAGTAGCTAGCGACAACAACGTCTTGGTGCCAACGAAGGGCGTATTTGAGTTTGAGACTCATCTGATTGTGCAGGATATTTTGCCAAGGTTTATTAGGGATAAACTGGGGAACGAGGACAGTGACTGTATAGTTCTTTTTCTGTGCTTCCTCGGAAATCCGTTTGACATACTTGACAGTAGGGGTGATGATGTCACGATAGCTGGTCTTGATGTTTTTCAGAGTAATGGTTGGGAAGTAATCGGCAAATTCTTGGAGAATTTCTTGGTCTTTCTCTGCTGTTTCCTTGGTAGAAATATGCATGGCTAGGACTTCATCTCCGATACTTTGAGCATAGTTAATGGCTCCGACGCTGACTCGGGTGACATTTCCTACTAGGACCAGAACCAGATTGCCGTCGTAAGTACGTTTTTCGATTCCTTCATAGAGTCGCAGTTGTTGGGCTACTTTTTGGTAATGACTGTGAATTGCCAAGAAGAGTAGGGTGAGTACGAGAATAATCGGGAAGAAAGGCCAGATATCACTGAGACGGAAAAAGAGCAAGATTAGTACAATCGCGTAGCAAATGATTGCCCCAAGGATATTAGCAAGAGCAGGTTTTAAGAAATTTGCTGCTTTTTCCTTTTTCCAATGACGAATCATCCCAGTCTGAGATAGGGCGAAGGGAACGAAGACCCCGATAGTATAAAGAGGAATCAAGCGTTCGGTATTGCCATTAAAAATGAAAAGAAGAATCATAGCCCCAAAAGCCAGAGTTAAAATTCCATTGGAGTAGCCTAGGCGGTCTCCTTTTTCCATAAAGAGATGGGGCATGTATTTGTTTTTAGCCATATTGTAAGCCAGCATAGGGAAAGCCGAAAAGCCAGTATTTGCAGCTACGGCCAAAATCAGGGCTGTGGAGAATTGGAAGATATAATACCCAAGGTGGCCTAAGAAGGAAGTGCCAAGGATGCCTTGAGCCATCTGTGAAAGAATAGTTTCTCCGTGTTGAGGCATAATCCCCATCCAGTAGTTTAGGAAGGTGATACCAGCAAAAAGAAAACCTAAAATCAGTGACATAATGGTCAAGGTTTGAGCGGCATTCTTTTCTTTGGGAACTTTGAAAAAGGGAACGGCATTTGAAATAGCTTCAACCCCTGTCAGAGAGGCAGAGCCGCTGGTAAAAGCTCTTAGAATGAGAACGATAGACAGACTCGGCACAGCGTGTCCGATAGGAGAAGTTGCCTGATAGCTGAGAGAACCTGTCACTAGTTGAAAGATTCCATAGAGCAAGAGAAAGACAGTACTGATGATAAAGAGATAGACAGGAATCATCAGTGAACTGGCAGATTCTTTTAATCCCCGTAAGTTCATGAGCATGAGCAAGCAAACCAGAAAAATGGAGATGTGGAGGTTGTAAGGGTGGAGAGCAGGGAGAGCTGCTGTGATAGCGTCAGCTCCAGATGCAACGGATACCGCTACGGTCAACATATAGTCAACCAGAAGACTACCTCCAGCGATCAAGCCAAGTTGGGGAGATAGATTTTCTCGAGTAACCATATATGCCCCTCCCCCTTGAGGGTAGGCATGGATGATTTGACGGTAGGAAACGGTCAGGCTAGCTAGGAGCAGGAGGACAAAGAGGCCGATAGGAAGGCTCCACCATATAGCTAGAGGAGAGAGACTAGCCAAGACCAGGACTACTTGCTCAGGTCCATAGGCGATGGAGGACAAAGCGTCGCTTGACAACATGGCTAGTGCCTGCATTTTTCCCAGTAGTCCCCCTTCGCCTTCGGTTAAGGATTTAAGAGGACGACCGATAAAGGTCTGTTTTAATTTTGTAAACATAGTTGTTTCCTTTGTTGAAAAATTCAATAAGTGTTATTATACTGCTTTGGAAAAAGAGCGTCAAGAGATGATGATGGGTTTTAGAATATTTTTTTCAGATGAGGAGAGAGGTCAGTTTTTTTGCTATAATAGTAGATAGAAGACGAGGTTAGAAGAGATGATTTTTGATACACATACACACTTGAATGTAGAAGAATTTGCAGGACATGAGGCAGAAGAAATTGCCTTGGCCGCTGAGATGGGTGTGACACAGATGAATATTGTTGGTTTTGATCAACCGACGATTGAGCGTGCCTTGGAGTTGGTGGATGAGTACAACCAACTCTACGCAACTATTGGTTGGCATCCGACAGAAGCAGGGACTTACACAGAGGAGATTGAAGACTACTTGCTTGACAAGCTCAAGCATCCCAAGGTTGTTGCTTTAGGTGAGATTGGTTTGGATTATCATTGGATGACAGCGCCAAAAGAGGTACAGGAGCAGGTTTTTCGCCGTCAGATTCAGCTGTCTAAGGACTTGGATTTGCCTTTTGTTGTCCATACCCGTGATGCGCTGGAAGACACCTATGAGATTATCAAGAGCGAGGGTGTTGGTCCTCGTGGTGGTATCATGCATTCATTCTCAGGACCTATTGAATGGGCAGAGAAGTTTGTCGAGCTGGGCATGACCATTTCCTTCTCAGGAGTGGTAACTTTCAAGAAGGCAACTGACATCCAAGAAGCAGCTAAAGAGTTACCTTTGGACAAGATTTTGGTGGAAACAGATGCGCCTTACTTAGCACCTGTACCCAAGCGTGGTCGTGAAAATAAAACATCCTACACTCGCTATGTAGTGGACTTTATCGCTGACTTGCGTGGCATGACGGCAGAAGAGCTAGCGGTGGTAACAACTGCAAATGCAGAACGAATTTTTGGATTGGACAGCAAGTAATGAAAGAGAAAATTTCCCAAGTTATCGTGGTTGAAGGCCGCGATGATACGGCTAATCTCAAACGTTACTTCGATGTAGAGACCTATGAAACCCGAGGTTCTGCCATCAATGATCAGGATATAGAGCGGATTCAGCGTCTACACCAACGTCATGGAGTCATTGTCTTTACAGACCCAGATTTTAATGGGGAGCGGATTCGTCGCATGATTATGACGGCCATTCCAACAGTTCAGCATGCCTTCCTCAAACGAGATGAAGCTGTTCCTAAGTCCAAAACTAAGGGGCGTTCTCTGGGAATTGAGCATGCCAGCTATGAAGACCTGAAAATGGCTCTAGCTCAGGTAACAGAACAATTTGAACACGAGAGTCAGTTTGACATCAGTCGTAGCGACTTGATTCGCCTTGGGTTTCTAGCAGGGGCAGACAGTCGTAAGCGTAGAGAATATCTGGGAGAGGTTCTCCGAATCGGCTATTCCAACGGCAAGCAACTCCTCAAACGCCTAGAGTTGTTTGGGGTCACCTTGGCAGAAGTGGAAGAAGCTATGAAAAGTTATGAGTAGGAAAGATGTGACCGTTACAATTTATTAAGTTTCACAGTATTTTTCGAAGCAGGTAGAAGAGGAGACGTCTGATGTTAATTGGTCAAAAAATTAAAGAGATTCGGATAGAAAAAGGAATTAGTCGTCCAGATTTTTGTGGAGATGAGCAAGAACTGACAGTTCGTCAATTGTCGAGAATTGAAAGTGGAGCTTCGCAACCGAGTTTACCGAAGTTAGACTATATTGCTCGTCGTTTAGGAGTTCCAGTTTATAGCCTTATGCCGGATTTTTCAGCTCTTCCTTCTGCTTATTTAGAATTGAAATACCAGATTTTACGTGAACCAATCTATGGTAAAGAAGAGGAATACGATAAGAAAGAAGCGTGTTTGGAAGAGATAGAGAACTTGTTTTATAAGCAACTTCCTAGTGAGGAAAAAGTATGGTTTGAAGCTACTAGAGCAACGATAGATGTTATTCGAAGCGAACGACCAGAATATGGGGAAACCGTACTGGACGATTATTTTAAAAGAATTTATGATAAAGAATTGTTTTTGATAAATGAATTAGAAGTAATCAATTTATATTTTGCTATAGTGCTTACAAAGATAAAACAAGGTCAAAATCAGATTGAAGAAATTAACAGAATTCATTCGTTTTTAGTTCGTTTGACAAATCATGTAGAATTAATTGCACCAGAATATCTGTTTGCTTTAAGTAACACTTTGTTTTCGGGTCTAGCCTGTTTGGATAATTTGTCGTCTTATGATTCACTAGAAGCTTATATCTTTAGCCTTAATCATATAATGGAAAAAACACAAGATTTCCAGAAGAAACCAATTATATTAATGTTGGAGTGGAAATTATCTCTAATAATAAACAATGATTATGTTTCTGCCGAACAGTTCTATCAGAAATCGAAGCTATTTGCTGATATAATAGAAAATTCTTATTTAGTTACTATGTTGGAGAAACAATGGCAAGAAGATTTAAAAAAATATTTATAAACATAGTGAATCAGTGACAAAAATGTCCTTGTTCTTGCATCAAAACAGTTCTCAAGTTCGTCTTTAGAGCTGTTTTTTAGATATAAGCTAAAAATGGCACGAAATGGTTCTATTTTAAGGACATTGATGTCCTTTGAGTTTATTTAAGAATAATTTATAATTAATTAAAATGTGAGAGGAGATTACAGTATGAACTTTTTTAGTTTATTTTATTTAGTTACTTGGTGGTTTAAATAAAATTTAGTTATGTCTACTTAGTTTCAAAATAGATTCTTTAGGGCAAAGTGTCAGTTTATTAGGATAGTTATGATAAAAATGTATATTTCGAGGAGAAAATAAAATGAAAAATAAGATTTTAACAAAAACAGCAATTGTTTTAAGTTGCTTTTTAACATTAAGTACTGTTGCTCTCCCAGCTGCAACTGCTTTTGCTTCTACATATTCAGTTTCGGATAAAGCAACTCAAGTTTCAAAACGTTCTACGGCAACTAATAGTGAAGGAAAACATATCTACGTAGATAACGGACGTATATTAGAATTTGATAAAGATACTGTTTCGCAAGAGGATATCCAAGCTGCTAAAATGGACAGAGGAAAGTGGTCTTTTTCAGTTACAGCTATTCGAAAAGGTTATAGTAAACTCCCTTCGAATGTTAAAAGATGGATAAATCAATATATAGGATTGAATGCCATATTGAGTACACTAGAACACTTTACTGGTTGGATTGAAGATGGAATCTACCAGGCTTGTAAGCGTGCAGGTATGCCAGATTGGATGGCTTGGACAGTAACTAAAGCTTTGACCTTGATAGCACTATAGTTTATGAAAAAATTAAAAAAATACCTTCCATTCTTTTTCTGTCTACTATACCTAATACACGGAATACTTGATTTATCAACTTTAAATATTTTAGGTGCAATCTTTAAAATTATAATTAGTACTTTGGGTATAATAGTTACATATCCGTTTTATAAAGAAGGAAACGAATAATTTAAAGAAATAATTCTGTACTCAGTCTTATTTAGTTGTTCTCATAGTAGTAGGAATAATCCGTGTTTACCATTTGCGAGTAATAAACAATAATCCTAAAAAAAGTCTCTGACAACTAGTGATTGATTTTTCTCGGATTAGTTTCACACAATTGTTTATACGAATGATTGGAGATTATGTTAAATTTACTTTGTGGTATTTTGCAATCAGAGTACATCAAATAGGCACCTTTTTATGTGTCCTTCGTTTTACAATAGGGTAAGAATATTTATAAACATAGCGAAGTAATGACAAAAATGTCCTTGTTCTCGTATCAAAACAGCTCTAAAGTTCGTCTTTAGAACTGTTTTTTTAGATATAAGCCAAAAATAATATGAAATAGTTAGATTTTAATGACATTGACGTCCTTGATAGTTCTTGAAAAAACGGATATAATATATTTGAAGATGTTGCTAGTAGAAAGAACTTAATAAGCTTCTTAACATCGCAGTGACTGTGGTCATCTTCTCACTAAGTGACCAAGTAACTTTTTGGAGGAAATGATGAAACGCTTATTTATTTTGATTTCAATGGTATTGGTATCGCTTTATATGGTGATAAATTCTGTTGACCATCGAGAAGAGATTTTATTTGGTAACTATCCCTCTGTTGACGTGATGGGTACTGAGCTAAACCAGCCAGTAGCTGGTCGCGAAGAGGTGACAGAGGCTTTGAGTCACTTGGCGGTAGAGCACAATAGTCTTATCGCCCGTCGAATCGTTGAGCCAAATGAAGCTGGAGAAACACGCTTTACCTATGCTACTTATGGACAGGGAGAACTTCCAGAAGGTTTGACCATTTCCTCCGAGGAGAGTGCAGAAACGAGTGATTTATTAGGTTCTTACTTGATTGTGTCAGGGAGTTTGGATGGAGTGAGCTTACAGACCGCCCTGCAAGAACTTGGTTATAATGGTGTTGTCTCGAATAGAACAGAGGCATTTTCAATGGTCGTCCTCTTGGTGGTCACCCCAATGGGGCTACTGAGTCTAGCCATTTTTCTGCTGACCTTTATGAGCTTGACTCTGATTTATCGGATCAAGTCCCTTCGTCAAGCAGGGATTCGCTTAATAGCTGGTAAGAGCTTGTTTGGGGTGACTCTCAGACCAGTGTTAGAAGATGTGAGACAGCTTATCTTCTCGGTGCTGGTATCCAGTCTTTTGGGATTGGGGATTCTCTGGTATCAAGGTGCCTTGTTTATGGCAACAGTGCAACTGGTCATCATTGCTCTTCTACTTTATGGATTGGCCTTGGTAGGGATTTCTACCTTATTAAGTGTCGTGTATCTACTTGGTTTACAGGAAAATAGTCTGGTGGATCTATTGAAAGGGAAACTCCCTCTCAAACGTATGATGACATTGATGATGGTGGGGCAACTCTTGGCTGTGCTGGTGGTCGGCTCGAGTGCGACTGCTCTCCTACCCCACTACCGTGAAATGCAGGAAATGGAGAGAGCTAGCGATAAATGGAGCCAGTCCTCAGATCGTTACCGTCTATCCTTTGGTTGGTCTAGTGCATTTGCTGATGAAGAAGGAATGCGTAAGGATAATCGTGAGTGGCAGACATTTACTGAAGAACGGTTAGCCAATACAGACTCTTTTTATATTATGAGCAATGTTGACAAATTCTCAGATGGAGCAGAAGTGGATCTAGATGGCAATCGTCTCAATGACTACACACCAGCAGGGAATGTTATCTATGTCTCACCGCGCTATCTGGTAGAAGAAAAGATTACCATTTCTTCAGAGTTTATGGAGAAGATGCAAAACTTGTCTGAGGGAGAGTTTGGGCTGATCTTGCCTGAGAGTTTGCTAGAGCAGTCTGCCTACTACCAAGGATTGTTTACAGATTACCTGCAAAACTTTTCATCTGAAAGTGTAGAAGTGACGAGTCAGAAACACTACTTCCCACAGGTAACGCTAGCTTTTACAGAAACAGGGCAGGAACGCTTCCTCTATAACGATGGGTACAAGACGACACGCCAGTACCTAAAAGATCCGATTATTGTAGTTTTAACGCCGCAAGCGACTGGAACAAGACCTGTTGCAGGAATGTTATGGGGAACTACGGCTAATAGTGCCTTAAAACTAGATCGATATGGAGATAGTATCACAGCTCTAAAAGAGCAAGGTCTGTATCACAAGGTCTCTTATTTGGTAAAAAGCCAGCTGTTTTTTGCCAAGGTACTAAATGACAAACGGATGGAGTTCTACTCTCTCCTTATTGGGACGATTTTGACCCTGTCTACGGCTATCTTGTTATTTGATTCCATGAATCTTCTCTATTTTGAGCAGTTTAGACGGGAGATCATGATTAAACGTCTTTCTGGTATGACAATCTATGAGCTTCATGGCAAGTACTTACTGGCGCAAGGAGGGGTTCTCTTACTTGGCCTAGTCCTATCTAGTGTTTTGACAGGAGATAGCTTGATTAGCGCTTTAGTTGTAGCTTTATTTACTCTTAACGCCCTCTTGATTTTAGTAAGGCAGGATAAAAAGGAAGAAGCTGGTAGCATGGCAGTATTGAAAGGAAAATAAGATGATTGATATTCAAGGATTGGAAAAGAAATTTAATGACCGCGCGATTTTCTCTGGTTTAAATCTCAAGCTGGAGAAGGGCAAGGTTTATGCCTTAATCGGAAAGAGTGGAAGCGGAAAGACGACTTTGCTTAATATCTTAGGAAAGCTAGAAAAGATAGATGGTGGAAGGGTTCTCTATCAGGGAAAAGATTTAAAAACCATTCCCACTCGTGAGTATTTTCGAGACCAGATGGGCTATCTCTTTCAAAATTTTGGCCTTTTAGAAAACCAATCAATCAAAGAGAATTTGGATTTGGGCTTTGTTGGTCAAAAGATTTCAAAAGTAGAACGTTTGGAAAGGCAAGTGGAGGCTTTAGAAAAAGTTAATCTAGGGTATTTGGATCTAGAACAAAAAATTTATACTTTATCTGGGGGAGAGGCTCAACGAGTTGCCCTTGCGAAGACTATTTTGAAAAATCCACCCTTGATTTTGGCAGATGAACCAACAGCAGCTCTTGATCCTGAAAATTCAGAGGAGGTTATGAATCTCTTGGTGGGCTTGAAAGATGAAAATCGAATGATCATCATTGCGACTCATAATCCCCTAGTCTGGAATAAGGCCGATGAAATCATTGATATGAGGGAGCTTGCTCATGTGTGAAAAAATCCGTATTCGCAGGGTATCTGATTATCCTAGTGCCAGAGGTGGTTTAGAAGATATTCTCATCATGGAAAACATGACCAATCATCTCCTTTTGGTTCAAATCCGAGTAAATGGCTATTTGCTTGATTTTGCTAGCATTGAAGGGCAAAGGCAAAAGCATTATCGTTTGAAAAATTTACCTCAAACGGTTGAACTGACAGTGGATGATGTGGAGGAGGATGTAGATTTGACCCTACCTGAAAATCGAAGTTATCAAGAAGCTGATTTTTTCGAACGGATGTTTCGAGAGAAACGATAAATCCACCTTTAAAGATTTTCAAGACTATCTTTCTTCATGAGGAAAGATAGTTTTTTGGTATGATTTTCACCCCCAAAATACAAGGGGAATGTGTTACAATAGTAGTAACAGATAATAGAAAAGAGAATAGATGAGAATTGCAGATTATAGCGTGACCAAGGCAGTGCTGGAGCGTCACGGTTTTACCTTTAAAAAGTCCTTTGGGCAAAATTTTTTGACCGATACCAATATCCTACAAAAAATCGTGGATACGGCTGAGATTGATGACCAGGTTAATGTCATCGAAATCGGGCCAGGGATTGGTGCCTTGACAGAATTTTTGGCTGAGCGTGCAGCTCAAGTCATGGCATTTGAGATTGACCACCGTTTGGTGCCGATTTTGGCAGATACCCTACGTGATTTTGACAATGTGACAGTGGTTAACGAGGACATTCTCAAGGTCGATTTGGCGCAGCATATCCAGAATTTTAAAAATCCTGACCTGCCAATCAAAGTAGTAGCCAACTTGCCTTATTACATCACGACACCTATTCTCATGCACTTGATCGAAAGTGGCATTCCTTTTAGTGAATTTGTCGTCATGATGCAAAAAGAAGTGGCGGATCGCATCTCCGCTCAACCGAATACCAAGGCTTACGGTAGCTTGTCAATTGCTGTTCAGTATTACATGACAGCCAAGGTTGCCTTTATCGTGCCTCGTACGGTCTTTGTGCCAGCGCCAAATGTGGACTCAGCTATCTTGAAAATGGTGCGCCGTCCAGAACCAGCTGTAGCAGTGGAAGACGAGAACTTCTTCTTTAAGGTTTCCAAGGCTAGTTTCACCCATCGCCGCAAGACCTTGTGGAACAATTTGACAGGTTACTTTGGCAAGACTGAAGAGGTCAAGGACAAATTGACCAAGGCCTTGGATCAAGCGGGCTTGTCACCAAGTGTGCGTGGGGAAGCTCTCAGCTTGGCAGAATTTGCCAGCCTAGCAGATGCACTTAAAGGGCAAGGACTCTAAGATGCAGGGACAAATCATTAAAGCCTTGGCAGGCTTCTACTATGTGGAGAGTGAGGGCAAGGTTTATCAGACACGGGCGCGTGGAAATTTCCGTAAAAAAGGCCATACTCCCTACGTTGGGGATTGGGTAGATTTTTCTGCGGAGGAAAATTCAGAAGGCTATATTCTCAAGATTTATGAACGAAAAAACAGTCTGGTCCGTCCGCCTATTGTCAATATCGACCAAGCTGTAGTAATCATGTCTGTCAAGGAACCTGATTTTAACAGCAATTTGCTGGATCGTTTCTTGGTTCTTTTGGAGCACAAGGGTATTCATCCCATCGTCTATATTTCTAAAATGGACCTACTGGAAGATAGAGGGGAACTGGATTTTTACCAGCAGACCTATGGTGACATCGGCTATGACTTTGTGACCAGTAAAGAGGAACTCCTGCCTTTGTTGACAGGCAAGGTTACAGTTTTCATGGGGCAGACAGGTGTTGGGAAATCAACTCTTCTCAATAAAATCGCACCAGATCTCAATCTTGAAACAGGAGAAATTTCAGACAGTCTGGGTCGCGGGCGTCATACCACTCGAGCTGTTAGTTTTTACAACCTCAATGGGGGTAAAATCGCAGACACACCAGGCTTTTCATCACTGGATTATGAAGTATCAACGGCTGAAGACCTCAATCAGGCCTTTCCAGAGATTGCCACTGTCAGTCGAGACTGCAAATTCCGTACTTGTACCCATACCCATGAGCCGTCTTGCGCAGTCAAGCCGGCAGTAGAAGAGGGCGCCATTGCAACCTTCCGTTTTGACAACTACCTGCAATTCCTCAGTGAGATTGAAAATCGCAGAGAAACCTATAAAAAAGTCAGCAAAAAAATTCCAAAATAAGGAGAAACCTATGTCTCAATACAAGATTGCTCCGTCAATTCTGGCAGCGGATTATGCCAACTTTGAACGTGAAATCAAACGCTTAGAAGCAACTGGGGCAGAGTATGCCCATATCGATATTATGGACGGTCACTTTGTACCACAAATCAGTTTTGGTGCGGGTGTGGTCGAATCTCTTCGTCCTCATAGTAGGATGGTTTTCGACTGCCACTTGATGGTGTCAAACCCTGAGCATCATTTAGAGGACTTTGCGCGTGCAGGTGCGGATATTATCAGTATCCATGTAGAAGCAACGCCTCATATTCATGGTGCCCTCCAAAAAATTCGTTCACTCGGTGTTAAACCTTCGGTTGTCATTAACCCTGGTACGCCTGTTGAAGCGATTAAGCACGTTCTTCACCTAGTTGACCAAGTTTTAGTCATGACAGTTAATCCTGGATTTGGTGGTCAAGCCTTTCTGCCAGAAACCATGGATAAGGTTCGTGAGCTGGTTGCCCTTCGTGATGAAAAAGGTTTGAACTTTGAGATTGAAGTGGATGGTGGGATTGATGACCAAACTATTGCTCAAGCCAAAGAAGCTGGTGCGACCGTTTTTGTAGCAGGTTCCTATGTCTTTAAGGGAGATGTCAATGAGCGAGTACAAATTCTCAGAAAACAACTGGATTAGGGTTGCCGTTTTTGCTGGTGGAGACCGCGATCATTATCGGACAAATTTTGATTGCTTTGTCGGTGTAGATCGAGGATCGCTCTGGGTCTTGGAAGAAAACCTTCCTCTTACTCTAGCAGTTGGAGATTTTGATTCTGTCACTGCAGAAGAATGTCAGTTGATTCAAAAACGTGCCCAACATTTTGTCCAAGCCCGACCAGAAAAAGATGATACCGACTTGGAATTGGCTCTCTTGACCATCTTTGAACAAAATCCTCAGGCTCAGGTCACTATTTTCGGTGCTTTGGGTGGTCGTATTGACCATATGCTGGCTAACGTCTTTCTACCTAGTAATCCCAAGTTGGCACCTTATATGTATCAAATAGAAATTGAGGATGGGCAAAATTTGATTGCCTATTGTCCAGAAGGGACAAGTCAGCTTGAACCCCGTTCAGACTACAATTATCTAGCCTTTATGCCAGTTCGGGATAGCCAGCTGACCATTCTTGGTGCCAAGTATGAGTTGACAGAGGAAAATTTTTTCTTTAAAAAAGTGTACGCTTCTAACGAATATATAGATAGGGAAGTGTCAGTGACTTGCCCAGATGGCTATGTGGTTGTACTGCATAGCAAGGACAGGAGGTAGGATGGAAAGTTTACTTGTTCTATTATTGATTGCCAATCTAGCTGGCCTCTTTCTCATTTGGCAAAGGCAGGATAAGCAGGAAAAACACCTAGCCAAGAGCTTGGAGGATCAGGCAGATCATTTGTCAGACCAGTTGGATTACCGTTTTGAACAAGCCAGACAAGCCAGCCAGTTGGACCAAAAAGACTTGGAAGTGGCTGTCAGTGACCGTTTGCAAGAAGTGCGAATCGAATTGCACCAAGGCCTGACGCAGGTTCGTCAAGAAATGACTGATAATCTCCTCCAAACCAGAGACAAGACTGATCAACGGCTTCAAGCCCTGCAGGAGTCCAATGAGCAACGTTTGGAACAAATGCGCCAGACAGTCGAGGAAAAACTAGAAAAGACCTTGCAGACGCGCTTGCAGGCTTCCTTTGAGACAGTTTCCAAACAACTGGAGTCAGTCAATCGTGGCCTTGGAGAAATGCAGACAGTTGCCCGTGATGTTGGAGCTCTTAACAAGGTTCTCTCTGGAACCAAGACGCGAGGGATTCTGGGAGAATTGCAACTGGGGCAAATCATTGAGGACATCATGACCCCTGCCCAGTACGAACGAGAATATGCAACGGTTGAAAACTCCAGTGAACGAGTGGAGTATGCTATCAAGTTACCTGGACAAGGCGACCAGGAATATATCTACCTGCCGATTGACTCCAAATTTCCTTTGGCTGATTATTACCGTCTAGAAGAAGCCTATGAAGCAGGTGACAAGGACGAAATTGAACGCTGTCGTAAGTCACTCTTAGCAAGTGTCAAACGCTTCGCCAAGGCTATCAAGAGCAAGTACATAGCACCGCCTCGGACGACCAATTTTGGAATCTTGTTTGTTCCGACAGAAGGTCTTTACTCAGAAATCGTCCGCAATCCTGTCTTCTTTGATGACTTGAGACGGGAGGAGCAGATTATTGTCGCAGGTCCAAGCACCCTATCTGCCCTCCTCAATTCCCTATCAGTTGGCTTCAAAACCCTCAATATCCAAAAGAGTGCCGACCATATCAGCAAGACTCTTGCTAGCGTCAAGACTGAGTTTGGCAAGTTTGGTGGTATTCTAGTTAAGGCACAAAAACACCTCCAACATGCCTCTGGCAATATTGAGGAATTATTAAACCGTCGCACTACAGCTATCGAGCGAACGCTCCGTCACATTGAGTTGTCAGAAGGTGAGCCTGCGCTTGATCTACTCCATTTCCAAGAAAATGAGGAAGAATATGAAGATTAGTCACATGAAAAAAGATGAGCTATTTGAAGGCTTTTACCTAATCAAATCAGCTGACCTGAGGCAAACTCGAGCTGGGAAAAACTACCTAGCCTTTACCTTCCAAGATGATAGTGGCGAGATTGAAGGGAAGCTCTGGGATGCCCAACCTCATAACATTGAGGCCTTTACCGCAGGTAAGGTTGTCCACATGAAAGGGCGCCGAGAAGTTTATAACAATGCCCCTCAAGTCAACCAAATTACTCTCCGTCTGCCTCAACCTGGTGAACCCAATGATCCAGCTGATTTCAAGGTCAAGTCACCAGTTGATGTCAAGGAAATTCGTGACTACATGTCGCAAATGATTTTCAAAATTGAAAATCCTGTTTGGCAACGGATTGTCCGAAAGCTCTACACCAAGTACGACAAGGAATTTTACTCCTATCCAGCTGCCAAGACTAACCACCATGCCTTTGAAACGGGTTTGGCTTATCATACGGCAACCATGGTGCGTTTGGCAGATGCTATTAGCGAGGTCTATCCTCAGCTCAATAAGAGCCTGCTCTATGCGGGGATTATGCTGCATGACTTAGCTAAAGTCATTGAGTTGACGGGACCAGACCAGACTGAGTATACAGTGCGAGGTAATCTCCTTGGGCATATTGCTTTAATTGATAGTGAAATTACCAAGACAGTGATGGAACTCGGCATCGATGATACCAAGGAAGAAGTTGTTCTGCTTCGTCACGTCATCCTTAGTCACCACGGTTTACTTGAGTATGGAAGTCCAGTCCGTCCACGCATTATGGAAGCAGAGATTATCCATATGATTGACAATCTGGATGCAAGCATGATGATGATGTCAACAGCTCTGGCTTTGGTGGATAAAGGAGAGATGACCAATAAAATCTTCGCTATGGACAATCGTTCCTTCTATAAACCAGATTTAGATTAATAATTTAAGAAAAATGAGCATTTTTTAGGATAAGAATGTTCGTTTTTTTATGTGAATATGGTATAATAGATAAAATATCAAAATTAAATGAAGTGGGAAATAGAAATGAAATTAAGAAGAAGTGATCGGATGGTTGTCATTTCCAACTATTTGATTAATAATCCTTATAAACTAACTAGTCTCAATACTTTTGCTGAAAAGTATGAATCTGCTAAATCATCCATATCAGAAGATATCGTGATTATCAAACGCGCCTTTGAGGAAATCGAAATTGGTCACATTCAGACTGTAACTGGGGCTGGCGGAGGTGTTATCTTTACACCGTCTATTTCGAGTCAGGATGCTAAGGAAATGGTTGAAGACTTGCGTGCCAAGTTGTCAGAAAGTGACCGTATCTTGCCAGGTGGTTACATCTACCTGTCTGATCTGCTTAGCACACCAGCTATCTTGAAAAATATTGGTCGCATTATTGCCAAGAGCTTCATGGACCAAAAAATTGATGCGGTTATGACCGTAGCGACTAAGGGTGTTCCACTTGCAAATGCAGTTGCCAATGTCCTCAATGTTCCTTTTGTCATTGTGCGCCGTGACTTGAAAATTACCGAAGGTTCAACAGTCAGCGTCAACTATGTTTCAGGTTCAAGTGGTGACCGTATCGAGAAAATGTTCCTTTCAAAACGTAGTCTCAAGGCAGGCAGCCGTGTCTTGATTGTGGATGACTTCTTGAAAGGTGGCGGAACTGTCAACGGGATGATTAGTCTCTTGCGTGAGTTTGATTCAGAATTGGCTGGTGTAGCAGTCTTTGCGGATAATGCTCAAGAAGAACGCGAAAAGCAGTTTGACTACAAGTCACTCTTGAAGGTAACCAATATTGATGTCAAGAACCAAGCCATCGATGTTAAGGTTGGCAATATCTTTGACGAAGATAAATAAGAGATAGAACTAAAGGTTGGAACGATTGTCCCAGCCTTTCTTTGCAAATAGAATAGAAGGAAGTATATGAAAACACCATTTATCAATAAAGAAGACTTAGAAGCGATTGTTGCCGAGTTCCCGACTCCCTTTCACTTGTATGATGAGAAGGGAATTCGTGAGAAGGCAAGAGCCGTCAACCAAGCCTTTTCGTGGAACAAAGGCTTTAAGGAATATTTTGCAGTTAAGGCTACTCCAACCCCAGCTATCTTGAAAATTCTCCAAGAGGAAGGCTGTGGTGTAGATTGTTCTAGTTATGTGGAGCTTTTGATGAGCCATAAACTAGATTTTCCAGGTTCTGAGATCATGTTCTCTTCAAACAACACGCCAGATAAGGAATATGCCTATGCGCGTGAATTGGGTGCGACCATTAACTTGGATGCCTTTGAAGATATTGAACATCTAGAGCAAGCAGCAGGCATTCCAGAAATTATCTCTTGTCGTTACAATCCTGGAGGAGTTTTTGAGCTAGGGACAGACATCATGGACAATCCTGGAGAAGCCAAGTTTGGCATGACCAAGGACCAGCTCTTTGAAGCTTTTGCCATCTTGAAGGAAAAAGGAGCCAAGACTTTTGGGATTCACTCCTTCCTAGCGTCCAATACCGTGACCCATCTCTATTATCCAGAGTTGGCGCGTCAGCTTTTTGAATTGGCTGTTGAAATCAAGGAAAAGTTGGGCATTTCGCTAGACTTTATCAATCTTTCTGGCGGTATTGGTGTCAATTATCGTCCAGACCAGGAGCCAAATGATATCGCCTTGATTGGTGAGGGAGTTCGTAAGGTGTATGAAGAGGTTCTTACGCCAGCAGGTCTTGGTCAGGTTAAGATTTTCACCGAATTGGGTCGCTTTATGTTAGCTCCTCATGGGGCTCTAGTCACAAGAGTCACTCATAAGAAGAAAACCTACCGTACCTATCTAGGTGTGGATGCATCAGCAGTCAATCTCATGCGTCCAGCTATGTACGGAGCCTACCACCATATTACTAACGTAACCCATCCAGATGAACCAGCTGAAGTGGTAGATGTGGTTGGTTCACTCTGTGAAAACAATGATAAATTTGCAGTTAATCGCGAACTGCCTCATACAGAAATCGGTGATTTGCTGGTTATTCATGATACAGGTGCCCACGGATTTTCAATGGGCTACCAGTACAATGCCAAACTTCGTTCTGCGGAAATACTTTATACCGAAGAAGGAAAAGCCCGTCAAATCCGCCGTGCAGAGCGCCCTGAGGACTATTTTGCAACCTTGTATGGTTTTGATTTTGAAGAATAAAATGATAATTAATTGAAAATGAAATTGAAAAACAGATTGCTTTCTAAAAAATAGGCAAAAATCTTGTTTTTCCTTCAAGTCATGATATAATAAAACTATAAAACGTTTTCAAGGAAGGTAACGATATGTCTGAAGAAACAATTGATTATGGACAAGTGACAGGAATGGTGCATTCAACGGAGAGCTTTGGTTCGGTAGACGGACCTGGTATTCGCTTTATTGTCTTTTTGCAGGGCTGTCACATGCGTTGCCAGTATTGCCACAACCCGGACACTTGGGCTATGGAGTCCAATAAATCACGTGAACGGACGGTAGATGATGTCTTGACAGAGGCCTTGCGCTACCGTGGTTTCTGGGGAAATAAGGGTGGGATTACAGTCAGTGGAGGAGAAGCCCTCTTGCAGATTGATTTCTTGATTGCCCTCTTTACCAAGGCTAAGGAACAAGGAATCCACTGTACCTTGGATACCTGTGCCCTTCCTTTCCGTAATAAACCACGTTACCTTGAGAAGTTTGACAAACTCATGGCTGTCACTGACTTGGTTCTCTTGGATATCAAGGAAATCAACGAAGAACAGCACAAGATTGTTACTAGCCAAACTAATAAAAATATCTTGGCTTGTGCCCAGTATCTATCAGATATTGGAAAACCTGTCTGGATTCGCCACGTGCTAGTTCCAGGATTGACAGATAGAGATGATGACTTGATTGAACTTGGTAAGTTCGTCAAGACCCTCAAAAATGTGGATAAGTTTGAAATTCTACCTTATCACACTATGGGTGAGTTCAAATGGCGTGAATTGGGAATTCCATATTCACTCGAAGGGGTTAAACCCCCAACAGCAGACCGCGTGAAAAACGCTAAGAAACTCATGGATACCGAAAGTTACCAAGACTATATGAAACGTGTACATGGATAAAAAGAAGCCTGATGGGAACGAGCCCACTGAAAAAGTAAGCCTCTTACTTTTAATAAAATGAAAACCGAGGAAT
>CAUUIG010000018.1:0-20678 GCA_963545095.1 uncultured Streptococcus sp. | reverse complement strand
GCCCAGTGGAATTCTCGTCTACGTTCGACAGGTGGGCGATTTTTCCCCAAAGATGGGCATTTGGATTTTAATCCCAAGGTTTATCAGGAACTTGGTTTGGATGTTTTTAGGAAAATTGTCCGACATGAACTCTGTCATTATCACCTTTATTTCCAAGGAAAGGGCTATCAACACAAGGATCGGGATTTTAAGGAACTTTTGAAAGCAGTGGATGGATTACGCTTTGTACCATCCTTGCCCAATAGCAATTCCAAGCCAATCAAGCTCTATCGTTGCCAATCCTGCCAGCAAAGTTATCAGCGTAAGCGAAGGATTGATACTAAACGCTATCGCTGTGGACTTTGTCGAGGTAAGTTACTACTGATAAATCAGCCTGAGGACCGATGAAAGCCGAGCCTACCCGTGATATACTAAGTCTAACCTAGCAGAAAGAGGAATATCATGAACAGTAAATTTTATAAAATGAGACGAGATCGTATGATTTCAGGAGTTCTGGCAGGTCTGTCAGATAAGTGGAACTTTGATGTTACCCTTGTTCGTTTTCTGTTTGCCATTTTTACAGTCGCAAACTTTGGACTTGGCGTGATTATCTATATTATTCTAGCTTCTGTCATGCCAACCAAGGAAGAAATCGAAGCAGAAATGTACGGAACAGGCCCACGCAAACGCAAAGAAGCCCAAGCCATTGACGATAACGAAGGATGGTTTTGGTGAGATTCTACAGAAGATTTGAAATAAGCAAAAAGCTTTAAATCAATAGTCTAAACTGCTTGATTTAAAGCTTTTTTACTTTTAATAATATTTCGCCAGTCTCATCTGTAAACTAAAAATATTATTTTGAACTTAGATTTCTAATCTGATTTTTCATGCTGAGACAATACATTTTTTGATAAATGATGGATACTGATAACAACTGATAGCCAGCAAATAGCATAAGCAGTAGCTGTAGATTGTGTACCGATAAAGTATGTCTTTTCAACTAAGAGCTGACCGATGAATGGAGAGAGGAGATAGAGAAGTCCGATGAGTATATGTTCTTTGTGTTTCATTAAAGTGCACCTTCTTTCTTTATGGGGAGGACGGACTTGTAAGTGTTCAATTTATTGGTGTTTCATCTAGGTAAGCTTACTCAAATGATAGTTTCGATTCCTCCTCTCCAAAGTAAGCCTTTTCACACTTATATTTTACAACTTTAAAAATAGGAAATCAAATCATTTTTAAGTAATTTTGCTTACATTCCCCCCAATCTTACAAAAATGTAAGATTAAAGTCTCTTTTGTAAGGTTAGGTTATGGCAAGCAGTCTTTTTTTGATGTAAACTAGACTCATAAAGAACAAAGGAGTAACATCATGAAACAAATCTTACAGAAGAAAACAAGAAAACCAAGTCACAAAGATATCGAGCGTGTTCAGCTGGGATGCGCTATGATGCAAGCAACATTTCATTTGATGGGATATTAAGAAAGGAGATTCTCATGACACTTTTAGATGTAAAACACGTTCAAAAAATTTATAAAACTCGTTTTCAGGGCAACCAAGTAGAAGCTCTCAAGGATATTCACTTTACTGTAGAAAAGGGTGACTACGTTGCCATCATGGGTGAGTCTGGTTCTGGTAAATCAACTCTTCTCAATATCCTAGCTATGCTGGATAAACCAACTCGTGGTCAGGTTTACTTGAATGGAACTGACACCGCAACCATTAAAAATTCACAGGCTTCTAGCTTCCGTCGTGAAAAGTTGGGATTCGTCTTCCAAGATTTTAACTTGCTAGATACTCTATCTGTAAAGGACAATATCTTGCTTCCGCTTGTCTTGTCAAGAAGACCCATTACGGAGATGATGAAGAAATTGGTGGTAACAGCTGAGAATCTGGGAATCAACCAATTGCAAGAGAAGTACCCTTACGAGATTTCTGGTGGTCAAAAACAGCGTGTAGCAGTAGCACGTGCCATCATCACAGAACCTGAAATTCTCCTTGCGGACGAGCCAACAGGAGCCCTTGACTCCAAGTCATCTGCAGCCTTACTTGATGTCTTTGATGAAATCAATGAGCGTGGCCAAACCATTCTCATGGTAACCCACTCAACAGCAGCAGCTAGCAGAGCTAAACGTGTGCTCTTTATCAAAGACGGCATTCTTTACAATCAAATCTACCGTGGAGAGAAGACAGAGCGTCAGATGTTCCAAGAAATTTCTGATACCTTGACTGTCATGGCAAGCGAGGTGAATTAGTATGTTTCGATTAACCAATAAGTTAGCGGTATCGAACTTGATTAAAAACCGCAAACTCTACTATCCTTTTGCGCTGGCTGTTCTCTTGGCAGTCACCGTCACCTATCTCTTTTACTCCCTAACCTTCAATCCCAAGATTGCGGAAATTCGTGGAGGGACAACGATTCAGGCTACTCTTGGATTTGGTATGTTTGTCGTCACCCTTGCGTCAGCCATTATCGTCCTCTATGCCAATAGTTTTGTCATGAAAAACCGTTCCAAGGAACTAGGGATTTATGGCATGCTGGGTTTGGAGAAACGCCATCTGATCAGTATGACCTTTAAGGAGTTGGTGGTATTTGGGATTCTAACTGTTGGAGCAGGTATCGGTATTGGAGCCTTATTTGATAAGTTGATTTTCGCTTTCTTGCTCAAACTGATGAAATTGAAGGTTGAACTAGTCGCTACCTTCCAGATGAAAGTTGTCATTACAGTACTTGTTGTCTTCGGTTTGATTTTCCTAGGCCTCGTGTTCCTGAATGCCCTTCGAATCGCCCGTATGAATGCCCTCCAGCTCTCGCGTGAGAAAGCTAGTGGTGAGAAAAAAGGTCGCTTCCTTCCTCTTCAAACTATTCTTGGTTCTATTAGCTTAGGAATTGGATATTATCTTTCCCTTACCGTAAAAGATCCTCTTACAGCCTTAACAACCTTCTTCTTAGCTGTTTTGCTGGTTATCTTTGGTACTTATCTCTTGTTTAACGCAGGGATTACTGTTTTCTTACAAATCTTGAAGAAAAATAAGAAATATTATTACCAACCAAATAACCTGATCTCAGTGTCTAACTTGATTTTCCGTATGAAGAAAAATGCGGTTGGACTAGCAACTATCGCTATCTTGTCAACAATGGTTTTGGTAACCATGTCTGCAGCGACAAGCATTTTCAATGCTTCAGAATCCTTTAAAAAAGTTCTAAATCCTCATGATTTTGGGGTTTCAGGGCAAAATGTTGAAAAAGAAGATTTGGACAAACTCTTGAGCCAGTTTGCAAGTGACAAAGGTTATAGTGTCAAAGAGAAAGAAGTGCTTCGTTACAGTAACTTTGGTATTGCAAATCAAGAAGGAACCAAGTTAACCATTTTTGAAAAAGGACAAAACCGTGTCCAACCCACAACAGTTTTCATGGTATTTGACCAAAAAGATTATGAAAATATGACTGGTCAAAAACTGTCTCTATCAGGAAATGAGGTCGGACTCTTTGCCAAGAATGATGGACTGAAAGGACAGAAAGCTCTAACTCTAAATGATCATCAATTTTCTGTCAAAGAAGAATTTAATAAAGATTTCATTGTCAACCATGTCCCAAATCAGTTTAATATTTTGACTGCTGATTACAATTACCTTGTTGTACCTGATTTACAAGCCTTTTTGGATCAATTCCCAGATTCGGCTATCTATAATCAGTTTTACGGTGGTATGAATGTAAATATCAGTGAAGAAGAACAACTCAAGGTCGCTGAAGAATATGAAAAATACTTACAAAAGTTTAATGCTCAATTAAACACTGAAGGTAGTTATGTGTATGGTAGCAATCTAGCAGATGCTAGTGCTCAGATGAGTGCCCTCTTTGGCGGTGTCTTCTTTATCGGTATTTTCCTATCCATTATCTTTATGGTCGGAACCGTTCTGGTCATCTATTACAAACAAATTTCTGAAGGCTATGAAGACCGTGAACGCTTTATTATCTTGCAGAAAGTCGGTTTAGATCAAAAGCAAATCAAGCAAACCATCAACAGACAGGTTTTAACTGTATTCTTCCTTCCGTTGCTCTTTGCCTTCCTACATCTCGCCTTTGCCTACCATATGATTAGTCTGATTCTAAAAGTGATTGGTGTACTGGATGCGACTATGGTGTTGACTGTGACCTTGTCTATCTGCGCTATCTTCCTCATCGCCTATGTGCTGATTTTCATGATTACTTCAAGAAGTTATCGCAAGATCGTGCAAATGTAAAAAAGATACCTCGACTTCAAAATCGAGGTATTTCTTGTATTTTATACTCGATGAAAATCAAAAAGCAAACTAGGAAGCTAGCCGCAGGTTGCTCAAAACACAGTTTTGAGGTTGTAGATAAGACTGACGAAGTCAGCTCAAAACACTGTTTTGAGGTTGCAGATAGAACTGACGAAGTCAGTTACATATATACGGCAAGGCAACGCTGACGTGGTTTGAAGAGATTTTCGAAGAGTATTAAATGCTGAAAAGTTGTCCGAGCAGAAAGGTAACGCCCATGGTCAAGAGGCCAATAGCTAAGTTCCGAATCATAGCTGTTTTGGTTGGGGCTTTTCCAAGTTTGGCACTAGTGTAACCAGTCACCAATAGTGAAAGTCCTACAATTAGGACAGTAGCAGGAATGTGGTAATCACTTGGAAAAATGGTCACTGACAGCATTGGAGGCAAACTTCCAAGGAAAAAGGCAACGAAGCTAGAAATGGCAGCGTGCCAAGGATTCGTAAATTCTTCATACTCAATCCCATATTTTTCCTCTACCAGAGCCTTGAGTGGACTTTTAAGAAAGGCCTTGTTTGTCAAGAACTGGGCAGAGGTTTCGCATTCTCCATTTTGGATATAGGCAGCATAGAGGGACTTTTTGGCTAGTTCCATATCTTGGTCTAGCAAGAGCTGCTCACGCGCAACGGCTGCTTCCTCGGTATCTTTTTGAGTTGAAACAGATACATATTCTCCACCAGCCATTGAAAAGGCACCGGCCAAAATAGCTGCAAATCCTGATAAAAAGATAATCCAGATATTGCTGGTGGCACTGGCAACCCCGATAACCACACCAGCAATGGAAATAATCCCATCGTTGGCACCAAGAACACCAGCACGCAGGATATTTAAACGACCTGCAAAGTTTGAATCAATTTCGTGATTTGTTTCTGACATACTATTCTCCTTTTTATCCAGTATAAAGGAAAAATATAAGGAAATCAATCTTTTAAAAGTATCTGAAAAAAGTTGCACGATTCTAATGATGTAGAAATTTCAGCATTTTTTCTGATAAATCAAACACCGAGAGTACTGAGTATAGAATTGCATAAAAAATTTTAAATTAAATATGAAAATCATTTTGTTCACTTTATAATCGTTTACAAGAAAGTAATTAGTGTGAAATCAAATAAAATCCAAATATTTTACGAACTTTTTTATATTTTTTTCGTAAAACGCTTTACAAGTTCTTAAAAACATGATATAGTAATAAAGCTTAGAAAATGAGATGATGTTTTCTAGCAAATATAAACCCGAGAAAAAAATGCCTACGGACAGGCAGGGTTGAATGCCGAAGCGTGGTTGAAAAACCACATTATTGATAGGGTTAAAAGCCTACTTTTATAAGTTGATGTTAGGACACTTGTCCTAATTCATAAATTTTTAGTGTGGTGAAAGCACACGTCATCTTGTGAAACGATCAATAAAGTACGTAATATTTGCTACTAGAGAGTTAGGAAACATCGGGAACAGACATACTCAACAGAAACAAACATAAAAACGTCAGAAGATTGCAGAGCAGGTGAAAACCTGCTCTTTTTCATGAGTCAACCTTTAGTTCCTTAGTTTTCATAAGGTCCTAAAAATATGGAGAGGAGTATGTCTTGAAAGAGTTAGATCAAAACCAAGCCCCAATTTATGAGGCCTTGGTGAAGTTACGCAAGAAACGGATTGTTCCCTTTGATGTTCCAGGTCACAAGCGTGGACGGGGAAATCCAGAACTTGTCGAACTGTTAGGTGAAAAATGTGTTGGCATTGATGTCAATTCGATGAAACCTTTGGATAATCTTGGTCACCCCATTTCGATTATTCGGGATGCAGAGGAGCTAGCAGCGGATGCTTTTGGAGCTAGCCATGCTTTTCTCATGATTGGAGGAACAACTTCATCGGTGCAGACTATGATTCTGTCAACCTGCAAGGCAGGAGATAAGATTATTCTGCCACGAAATGTCCATAAATCTGCTATCAATGCGTTGGTTCTATGTGGTGCCATTCCCATCTATATCGAGATGAGTGTGAACCCTAAAATTGGTATCGCTTTAGGTCTTGAAAATGACCGAGTAGCCAAGGCCATAAAGGACCATCCAGATGCCAAGGCCATTTTGATTAACAATCCCACTTACTACGGCATCTGTTCAGACCTAAAGGGGTTGACAGAAATGGCTCATGAAGCTGGTATGATGGTTTTGGTAGATGAGGCCCACGGAGCGCATTTGCATTTTACAGATAAACTTCCAATTTCTGCTATGGATTCAGGTGCTGATATGGCAGCAGTTTCCATGCATAAGTCTGGTGGAAGTTTGACCCAAAGTTCGCTTCTTTTAATCGGGGAACAGATGAATCCTGAGTACGTTCGTCAGATTATCAATCTTACCCAGTCAACATCCGCCTCTTACTTGTTGATGGCTAGTTTGGATATTTCACGTCGCAACTTGGCCCTTCGAGGCAAAGAGTCGTTTGAGAAAGTCATTGAGCTATCCGAGTATGCCCGCCGTGAAATCAATGCTATCGGTGGCTACTATGCCTATTCAAAAGAGTTAATAGACGGAGTGTCCGTTTGCGATTTTGACGTGACCAAGTTGTCAGTTTACACTCAGGGCATTGGCTTAACAGGTATCGAGGTTTATGACCTCCTGCGCGATGAATACGACATTCAGATTGAGTTTGGTGATATTGGCAATATCTTGGCCTATATTTCGATTGGTGACCGCATCCAAGACATCGAGCGCTTGGTCGGTGCTCTGGCTGATATCAAGAGACTATACTCACGAGATGGGAAGGACTTGATAGCTGGAGAATATATCCAGCCCGAATTGGTTCTTTCTCCTCAGGAAGCCTTCTATTCAGAGAGAAAAAGTTTGATCTTAGATGAATCTGTTGGACAAGTCTGTGGGGAATTTGTCATGTGTTACCCTCCAGGGATTCCTATCTTGGCTCCTGGTGAACGCATTACACGTGAAATTGTAGACTATATCCAATTTGCCAAGGAACGTGGTTGCTCCCTCCAAGGGACAGAAGATCCTGAGGTCAATCACATCAACGTCATTAAGAGAAAGGAGAACTAGATGGATTTATGGTTTTCTGAAGTTCATACTCCAGATGTGAAATTGTCCCTGAGAACAGCCAAGCAACTCTACGCTGGTAAAAGTGAATGGCAGGATATCGAAGTCTTGGATACACCAGCTTTTGGTAAAATACTGATTTTAAATGGGCATGTCTTGTTTTCAGATGCTGATGATTTTGTCTATAATGAAATGACTGTCCACGTTCCCATGGCTGTCCACCCAAATCCCAAGAAAGTCTTGGTTATTGGGGGTGGTGACGGCGGTGTTGCCCAAGTATTAACTCTCTATCCTGAGCTTGAACAAATCGATATTGTGGAACCAGATGAGATGTTGGTTGAAGTCTGTCGTGAGTATTTCCCAGACTTTGCTGCTGGGCTAGATGATCCTCGTGTTACCATTTACTACCAAAATGGGCTACGCTTTTTACGAAACTGTGAAGATGACTATGATATTATCATCAACGATGCGACAGATCCATTTGGACATACGGAAGGGCTCTTTACCAAGGAATTTTACGGTAACAGTTACAGAGCCTTGAAAGAAGACGGTATCATGATTTACCAGCATGGGAGTCCTTTCTTTGACGAAGATGAGTCAGCTTGTCGAAGCATGCACCGCAAGGTCAATCAAGCCTTTCCAATCAGTCGGGTCTATCAGGCCCATATCCCAACCAGTCCTGCTGGCTATTGGTTGTTTGGATTTGCATCGAAAAAATACCACCCTGTCAAAGATTTTGACAAGGAAGGCTGGAAAAAACGCCAGCTTTTCACAGAATACTACACTGCAAACTTACACGTGGGAGCCTTTATGTTGCCCAAGTATGTTGAGGACATTTTAGAAGAAGAGGAAGGAAAAAAATGAGTCGTTTATTAGTTATTGGATGTGGGGGCGTTGCCCAAGTTGCTATTTCAAAGATTTGTCAAGATAGCGAAACCTTTACAGATATTATGATCGCTAGCCGTACTAAGTCAAAATGTGATGACTTGAAAGCTAAACTGGAAGGCAAAACAAGTACAAGGATTGAGACAGCAGCTCTTGATGCTGATAAGGTTGAAGAAGTGATTGCGCTGATTGAAAGCTACAAGCCAGAAGCTGTTTTGAACGTAGCTTTACCATACCAAGATTTAACCATTATGGACGCTTGTTTGGCAACAGGTGTTCACTATATCGATACAGCCAACTACGAAGCAGAAGACACAGAAAACCCTGAGTGGCGTGCTATCTACGAAAAACGTTGTAAGGAACTTGGTTTTACTGCTTACTTTGACTACTCATGGCAATGGGCTTATCAGGAGAAATTCAAAGAAGCAGGCTTGACTGCTCTTCTTGGTTCTGGTTTTGACCCAGGTGTGACTAGTGTCTTTTCAGCTTATGCCCTCAAACACTATTTTGATGAAATCCACTATATCGACATTTTAGACTGTAATGGTGGTGACCACGGTTATCCATTTGCGACCAACTTTAACCCAGAAATCAACCTACGTGAGGTTTCTGCGCCAGGTTCTTACTGGGAAGATGGGAAATGGGTTGAGGTTGAAGCTATGTCTATCAAGCGTGAGTACGATTTCCCTCAAGTTGGACAAAAAGATATGTATCTCCTTCACCATGAAGAAATTGAATCATTGGCCAAGAATATTCCAGGTGTCAAACGCATTCGTTTCTTTATGACTTTTGGTCAATCATACTTGACGCACATGAAATGTTTGGAAAATGTCGGTCTCCTTCGTACGGATACCATTAACTTCAACGGCCAAGAAATTGTTCCGATTCAATTTTTGAAAGCTTTGCTTCCAGATCCAGCCAGCCTTGGCCCACGCACTGTAGGTAAAACCAATATTGGATGTATCTTTACAGGTGTCAAAGACGGTGTTGAAAAGACCATCTACATCTACAATGTTTGTGACCATCAGGAATGTTACGCAGAAGTTGGTTCGCAAGCCATTTCTTACACGACTGGAGTTCCAGCCATGATAGGTACAAAATTAGTCATGAACGGTACTTGGAAACAAGCTGGAGTGTATAACCTTGAAGAATTGGATCCAGATCCATTCATGGAAGCTTTGAATGAGTATGGTTTGCCATGGGTTGTGGTTGAAAATCCACAAATGGTGGACTGATGAAGTTAGAACAAGTACCAACACCAGCCTATGTTATTGACTTGGCCAAGTTAGAAGCCAATTGCCGTATCCTACAATATGTTCAAGAAGAAGCTGGTTGCAAGGTTTTGCTTGCCCAGAAGGCTTATTCCCTCTACAAAACCTATCCCTTGATTAGCCAGTATCTATCTGGTACGACAGCTAGTGGTCTCTATGAGGCCAAGCTAGCTAGAGAGGAGTTTCAAGGGGAGGTCCATGTCTTTGCACCAGCTTTCAAGGATGAGGACATGGAGGAATTGCTTGAGATAACAGACCATATCGTTTTTAATTCTGAGAGACAGTTGCGTAAGCATGGTTCGCGTTGTCGAGATGCTGGTATCAGTGTTGGTTTGCGCCTCAACCCTCAGTGTTCAACTCAAGGAGATCATGCGCTCTATGACCCTTGTGCACCAGGTTCTCGTTTTGGCGTGACACTAGATAAAATTCCTAGTGATTTGTTGGATTTGGTGGATGGTCTTCATTTTCACACCCTTTGCGAGCAGGGAGCAGATGATTTACAGACAACTTTGAAAGCAGTAGAAGCGCAGTTTGGTCCCTACTTACATGAGGTCAAATGGCTCAACATGGGTGGAGGACACCATATCACAAGAGAAGACTATGATGTGGATTTGCTGATTTCTGAGATTAAGCGTATTCGAGAAACTTACAATCTTGAAATCTATATCGAACCGGGTGAAGCCATTGCGCTCAATGCGGGTTATCTAGCAACTGAGGTATTGGATATTGTCGAAAACGGTATGGAAATCTTGGTTTTAGATGCCTCCGCGACCTGTCATATGCCTGATGTACTTGAGATGCCCTATCGTCCACCTTTGAGAAATGGCTATGAAGCACAAGAAAAAGCCCATACCTATAGACTTTCTTCCAATACCTGTCTGACGGGCGATGTGATTGGTGATTATAGCTTTGAAAATCCAGTCCAAATCGGAGATAGACTTTATTTTGAAGATATGGCTATTTATTCCTTTGTCAAAAATAATACCTTTAATGGTATTGGATTGCCAAGTCTCTATCTCATGGACGAACAGGGAGACTGCAGCTTGGTCAAAGCCTTTGGCTATCAAGATTTTAAAGGGAGATTATCATGATGAACAGTCCAAAAAAATTAGGCTATCGTATGCCAGCAGAGTACGAACCCCATCATGCTACCCTCATGATATGGCCGACTCGACCAGGATCTTGGCCTTATCAAGGCAAGGAAGCTAAAAAGGCTTTTAGCCAGATTATCAAAACCATAGCAGAAGGTGAAAAAGTTTATCTTTTGGTGGAGCAAGCCTATCTATCTGAAGCCCAAGACTACCTTGGAGATAGCGTTATTTATCTAGACATTCCCACTAATGATGCCTGGGCGCGTGATACAGGTCCGACTATTCTTGTCAATGATAAATGCCAGAAATTAGCCGTGGATTGGGCCTTCAATGCTTGGGGAGGCACCTATGATGGTCTGTATCAAGATTATGAAGCAGATAACCAAGTAGCCAGTCTTTTTGCTGAGGCCTTGGAAATACCTGTTTACGATGCTAAACCTTTTGTACTGGAAGGAGGCGCAATCCATAGCGATGGACAAGGAACCATTCTCGTAACTGAAAGCTGCTTGCTTAGTCCTGGTCGCAATCCTAACCTGACTAAAGAGGAAATCGAGAATGCCTTATTAGACAGCCTTGGAGCTGAAAAAATTATCTGGCTTCCTTATGGTATTTATCAGGACGAAACCAATGAACACGTTGATAATGTTGCAGCCTTTGTTGGTCCTGCAGAGCTTGTTTTGGCTTGGACAGATGATCAAAACGATCCCCAGTATGCCATGTCAAAAGCAGATCTCGAACTCTTAGAGCAAGAAACAGATGCAAAAGGTCGTCACTTCACCATTCATAAATTGCCTATCCCTGCAGTTCGACAAGTTGTGACAGAAGAAGATCTTCCTGGTTATTCCTACGAAGAAGGTGAAGAAGAGCGATACGAAGGTGAACGACTAGCAGCTTCTTACGTAAATTTTTATATCGCCAACAAGGCTGTCCTTGTTCCCCAGTTTCAAGATGTCAATGACCAAGTAGCCTTAGATATCCTCAGTAAGTGTTTCCCAGACCGTAAAGTTGTCGGAATTCCAGCCAGAGATATTCTATTAGGTGGTGGAAATATTCACTGTATCACCCAACAAATCCCAGAATAGGAGAAAAAGATGAGAAATGTAAGAGTTGCAGCTATTCAGATGCAATGTGCCAAGGATGTGGCAACAAATATCCAAACAGCAGAGCGTTTAGTACGTCAGGCTGCAGAACAAGGTGCACAAATTATTCTTTTACCCGAATTATTTGAACGTCCATACTTTTGTCAGGAACGTCAGTATGACTACTACCAGCATGCCCAATCCGTAGCAGAAAATACTGCCATTCAGCATTTTAAGGTGATTGCTAAGGAACTACAAGTTGTTTTACCGATCAGTTTCTATGAAAAAGATGGCAATGTCTTGTATAACTCTATTGCCGTCATTGATGCAGATGGAGAAGTTCTGGGCGTTTATCGAAAAACCCACATACCAGATGACCATTATTATCAAGAAAAGTTTTATTTTACGCCTGGCAATACAGGTTTCAAGGTCTGGGATACTCGCTATGCTAAGATTGGGATCGGTATCTGTTGGGATCAATGGTTCCCTGAAACAGCCCGTTGTCTTGCATTGAATGGTGCTGAATTGCTCTTTTATCCTACAGCCATCGGTTCAGAGCCGATTTTGGATACAGATAGTTGTGGTCATTGGCAACGTACCATGCAAGGACACGCAGCAGCAAATATTGTTCCAGTCATTGCAGCCAATCGCTATGGCTTGGAAGAAGTCATTTCTAGTGAGGAAAATGGTGGACAGAGCTCCAGTCTTGATTTCTACGGTTCCTCCTTTATGACGGATGAAACAGGAGCTATTCTAGAACGAGCTGAAAGACAAGAAGAAGCTGTTCTGTTAGCAACTTATGACCTAGATAAGGGAGCAAGCGAACGCCTAAACTGGGGCTTATTTCGAGATAGAAGACCCGAAATGTATCAACGCATTACGGACTAGTAGGGGAGAAATGAGAGATTCATTCTGCTAGACTCGTTTTCACTAGCAACTATAAGGATACTAGGTCATCTAGGAAGTGAATTTTATATTTTAATCATCTAAGGCTTTCTCGCGCTTTGATGCGAGGAGCTTTTCTGTTTAAGCTTTATCAATAAAACATGCTATAATAGTTGCAGAAAGGTTGGTATTTATGGCTAAGATATTGGTTATTGAAGACAATAGTGACATTCAAGAGATTTTACGAACACTTCTTACTGAGGAACATGAGGTAATTCAAGCCTTTTCCGGTACAGAAGGAATTATGCTTTTTGACCAAGGTGGGATTGACCTCGTTTTACTAGATATCATGCTTCCTGGGAAAAATGGGGATCAGGTTTTAAAAGCCATCAGGGAACAAAGTCAAACTCCAGTCATTATGCTAACGGCTTTGAGCGATAAGAAGCTAATCAGTCAATATCTCTTAGACGGTGCCAATGATTACATAGTCAAACCTTTTGATTTGGACGAAGTCTTTGCTAGAGTTACTGTTCAATTACGCCAAAGTGCAGAAAAACAACCTATGGAAATAGGAAAAACTGAAAATCTGCCACAAAACTTGAAAAATATCCAGTTTGATGCAGAAAGTTTTGAAATCAAAAATAGTCAGGAAACGATTCGTCTTGCCAAGAAAGAATGCTTAATTCTCCAAACTCTCCTTAAATATCCTAAGAAAATTTTCACCAAGGAAGAACTTTATGAATTTGTCTGGGAGGAGAGCTATCTACCTGGAGATAATACCCTCAATACGCATTTGAGTAATCTTCGTAAAAAATTAAACCAGCTTGACCCAAATCAAGAATATATTGAAACCATCTGGGGAGTTGGGGTAAGATTAAAAGGAGACAAGCAATGACCTACATGATAATCGTTGTTCTACTGATACTCCTAATTATTTTATCGATTCTATTAATTCGCTATCATCTAGCACTTAAAAACTTGAGTCAACAGATTGAAGACAAGATTCTCACGGGTAGTATGAAAAGAGTCGGAGTCAGCATTTTTTCCAAACATTTTTTACATCTCTACCAGCAGATTGAGAATCTATTTCAGGAAGTGGAACAATCTCGGTTGGTTATGAAAAGGGAAAAGCAGACTCTGGATATGGCCATCAGCAATATCGCCCATGATATTCGGACGCCTCTGACTATCGCTTCAGGCTACACCCAACAATTGATAAAGTCTCCTGAAGACAAAGCAGAAACCTTACAAAAAATAGCCCAGCATCTTGATTTAGTTTCCAAACGTTTGGAGGCTCTTCTAGAATATCGTCGTTTGATGGAAGGAGCTGTCAAACCGAAACTGGAAGAAGTGGATTTTTCAGCTTTTATCACTAAAAAGACCCTGGCTTATTATGATGTTTTTCAGGCGGCAAATATCACGCTTGATTTTAAGGTTGAAGCTGGTTTAACAACGAGAACCGATGAAGATTTACTGGATCGAATTTTACAAAATTTGCTTGGAAATGTCCTCAAACATGGCAAGGAAGAAGCGCGGCTATCTTTGATAAAAGAAAAGGAACAGCTTGTCTTAGAGCTTGCAAACCTTGTTAAACAGCCCATCAAAAGAATAGAAAATCTTAGCAACCGTTTTTATTCTGAAAATCTATCAGATACTGAAGAATCCTCTGGTTTAGGACTTTATATCACTGAGGAATTATGCCATCTTCTCGGTGCAGAGATGAAACTAAGCACAGATGGGCAATGGTTGTCGGTTTTTATTTACTTTTAACAAAAAGAAACCTCCTCTGTAGGCTAGAGGAGGTCATTTTTTATAGACTTTTCTTTTTGAAAACTGTCAGTCCACCTATATTAAAGATTACAATAACAGCTAAGGTAACTATAAGTGTGTAGAGAATTGACTCACTATTAGCAGTCATAGCATAGAAAAACTGCAATGATAAATATGGCAAAATTTTGATACTTGGGAAGATGAGCATTGGCATAGAAAGGATGATAGAGCTGACCAAATATCCAATAAATACTGCAAGATAAGAATGACTAACATAGAGGATGAAGGAAACAATGGAAAGCCAAGCAAGGAGGCAAAGGAATTGAAGGGAAATGGTTATCAGTAGATTGCCAATAAAGCCATCAGGCATAGTGCCAAATCCATTTAAGATAGTTGCTGGAATAAAGGCAATCACAAGACTGATGATGAGTTGTAAAAGTGCAATACAAGCTAATACAAAGGCTTTGGCAAGGAAAAACTCGGTACGAGAAACACCCACTGTTAAATTATTTTTATAGAGTTTGCCGATTAAATCAACTCCAAGAACGAGGCAGGCTAGAACAATACATAGAAAAACGAGGTTTGAACCTTGACTAGATGCGTTAATCAGGGCTTGTACACCGTCCCAGCCATGGGTTGGAATTTCTGGTTCTTCTGTCTGGATTGCCATCAGATGGCCAGTAGCCCCAAAAATAGCCCCCATTAACATGAGTATAAAGAGAATGAATTCTGTAATCCAGAATCCTTTGGAACGGAAAAGACGGTAAAAGTCTGCTTGAATGGTATGTATCATGATTTTTCTCCTATTCTACCAATTGTGTGAAGTATTCTTCTAGGTTTTGACGGGCAAAGTATATCTCATCAATAGCAACATCGGCCAAAGTTAGTTGCTTAAGAATCTGTTTGACATCTTGTTCATTACCAAAGATATGGATTTCATTTTCAGGATTCACAACCTTAAACTGGAGCTGGATTTGTTCTTTCAATACTTGGCAAGCTTTCTCTTTATCAGCTGTCTTAAGAACAATATAATCTTCACTTAGTGTTTCAAATTCAGCTTTGCTGATTTCACGGATAATCTTGCCTTGATCTAAAATACCAAAGCGATTAGCTAGGAGATAGAGTTCTGACAAGATATGGCTAGAGATGAGAATGGTGATCCCTTTTTCTTGATTTAGTCGTTGAATCATTAGTCGAAATTCTTTGATACCGATTGGGTCGAGACCGTTGATAGGTTCATCTAAAATCAGGAAGTCTGGTTTGGATAGGAGGGCAATGGCGATACCAAGTCTTTGTTTCATTCCTAGCGAGAAATCACGAAAGACTTTCTTACCTGTATCTGCCAAACCTACATAGTCCAGCGTTTCTCGAATAACTTGATCAGCATTTGGAATATGACGAATCATACAATAATATTTCAGGTTTTGATAGGCTGTTAAGTGATTATGAGCTACAGGTGATTCGATAACTGAACCTACTCGAGATAGAGCCTTGGTCCACTCATTTTCCGTTTTGCTGGAGAAGAGGGAAACAGTTCCTTTATCCGCAAACAGTAGTTGCGTAATAATTTTTATCAAGGTGGTTTTCCCAGCTCCGTTCTTCCCGATAAGTCCATAAATATCTCCCTCTCTTATCGTTAGATGAAGATCCTGAAGGATAGCTTGTTTGTCGAAGTTTTTGGACAATCCATGAATGTCAAGTACTGTTTTCATGATTCTCTCCTTTTGATTTATTTTGATAACTTTAGTATAAAGTATAGAAATCAAAGAAAGCTCAAGGATTTCTAAAAAGTTTCTAAAGTTTTAGGCATTCTTAAATATCAAAACCCAGTTGACACGAACTGGGCTTCTTAACTATAGAATATATTTCTCAATGGCACGCGCGACGCCGTCTTCTTCGTTGCTGGCTGTAACGTCATCAGCTAGGGATTTGACATAATCGCTGGCATTTCCCATTGCAACACCAAGCCCTGCAAATTGGAGCATTTCGATATCGTTATTAGCATCGCCCATGGCCATAATTTCTGATTGTTCAATCTTCAAAATCTCAGCTAATCGTGAAAGAGCAGTAGCCTTTGTTGTTCCAAGTGGCATGGCCTCATAAATAACAGGCTGCGAACGAACACCGCTAAATCGTTGGCAAAGCTCCCCAGCAAAATGCTGCTCAAAATCGTCCGTTTGGCTCTCTGTCCCCAAAAACATCCCTTGGAACATACGGTACCTGCCACTAGTCGCTTCCTCAAGAGAAATTTCAGTCAGCTCTGAAAAGACTAGTTTAGCATCATTTTCAATGATTTCATTGGGCTTGCCACCGAGGACAAAATAATGCTCCTCATCAAAAAGAGTCAACTGAACATCACTTTTTTCAGCTAGGTCATAGAGGTATTCGATGTCTGCTGGACTAAGTTCTTGCCAGTCAACTAATCCCCAGTCACTGGTCTGGTGAGTTGAGCAACCATTATTAACAATAACATACTCATTCTGGAGGTCTAGTCCCAGTTTTTTATAGTAGGGGAGGACACCGAAAAGCGGGCGACCCGTACAGAGAACCAGTTTGACACCTTTTTCAATAGCTTGGTGAATAGCAGTAATGTGAGCTTGTGGGATTTCCTTAGATTCATTAAGGAGGGTTCCGTCCATATCCAAGGCTAGTAGTTTAATCATAGGTCTTCCTTCTTTATCTTTTGGTATTATTATAGCATATTTTAGGAAATAAAATGGTAAAAGGAACGAGACTAATTGATTTTACAGTCTAGGATGTTTTGATAACAATTCATGATTTGAAGAGGATATTTCGCCAATATATGCTATACTAAACTTGTTATACAGTTAAGTAAACCATTATATTCAATAAACTAGTCCAGTAAAATAGAGGATTTAATATGAAAAAACGAGCTATTCAAATTTTACTAGCATTGTCCTTAATTTTTTACAAATCAACTTGGTTTTGGGGGCTTTTCAATCACCTCGCAAAGCCCTATCTACCAGCAAGTCGTGAATTTTTTCAGATTCTGCTTTTGATGGAGAGCGGAGTTCTTTTCTTAACGGTCATCTATCTACTAGTTTTTGCAGGAAAGAAAATTTTTCATTTCAAGTGGCAACTGAGGTATTTTATCTACCTTTTACTGGGCTACATCATTTCATATATGTCTGATCTCCTCTTTTCGTATTTCATATCCACGCCTTCAAATCAGATTTCTTTGAATGAAACGGTAGAAATGATGGGGAGACAGGAGTTCCCTTATTTCTTGCTCATCGTTTGCTTCATCGCCCCTATTGCTGAGGAATTGATTTATCGCGGTGTGCTTATGACAACCTTTTTCAAAAACTCACCTTGGTACGGAGATGTCTTGCTTTCTGCTATTATTTTCGGTTATATTCATATCAATTTCGCTTTAACACCTCTTGCTTTTTTCATTTATGCTAGTGGAGGTCTCATTTTAGCTCTACTGTATCGCATGACAAAAAATCTCTACTATCCAATACTAGTTCATATTCTCATCAATATCACTGCCTTCTGGAATGTGTGGTTACTCCTATTTTCAGGAAGTTAGCTTACTAAAACAATGTCGGAACTTTCCGGCATTTTCTTTTCAACAGATGAGCAAGAACTGATTATTTTCAGACTTGGGTGGCTAATCATGGTATAATAAAAGGTAATGAAAAATTCCAACGAGGCAGAGATGAAATTACTTTATACTGATATTCGGACTTCTTTGACAGAAATTCTAACCAGAGAGGCGGAAGAGCTAGTTGCTACTGGCAAGCGGGTCTTCTACATCGCCCCCAACTCTCTTTCTTTTGAAAAGGAACGCGCCGTGCTGGAATGCTTGTCCCAGCAGGCTTCTTTTGCGATTACCGTCACGCGCTTTGCTCAAATGGCTCGTTATCTGATCTTGAATGACCTACCTGTCAAAACCAGTCTAGATGACATCGGTCTTGGGATGGCCTTTTACAAATGCCTTGCCGAACTTGATCCTAAGGATTTACGTGTTTATGGAGCTATCAAGCAGGATCCTCAATTTATCCAGCAGTTGATTGAGCTTTACCACGAGATGACCAAGGCTCAGATGAGTTTTTTGGACTTGGAGAGTTTGACGGATGAGGACAAAAGGGCTGATTTACTCTTGATTTTTGAGAAAGTAACGGCCTATCTTAACCAAGGGCAGTTAGCTCAGGGAAGTCAGTTATCCCATTTGATTGAGGCTATTGAGAATGACAAGGTAAGTAGTGATTTTAATCAAATCGCCTTGGTCATTGATGGATTTACCCGTTTTTCTGCTGAGGAAGAGCGAATTGTGGACCTACTTCATGGCAAGGGTGTTGAGATTATCATTGGAGCCTATGCTAGTAAGAAAGCTTATACCAGTCCATTCGCTGAAGGCAATCTCTATCAAGCTAGTGTGGAGTTTCTCCATCATCTAGCCTCTAAATACCAAACGCCTGCTCAGGACCGTTCTCAGTCTCATAAGAATATGGATAGTTTTGACAAGGCCTCTCGTTTGCTAGAAGCGTCTTATGACTTTACAGAGCTCACTTTGGATGTCGATGAGAAAGACCGTGAAAACTTACAAATCTGGTCTTGTTTGACACAAAGAGAAGAGTTAGAGTTGGTAGCCCGTAGCATTCGTCAGAAATTGCACGAGAACTCAGACCTGAGTTACAAGCATTTTCGTATTCTCTTGGGGGATGTAGCTTCTTACCAGTTATCGCTGAAAACGATTTTTGACCAGTATCAGATTCCTTTCTATCTTGGTAGAAGCGAATCCATGGCTCATCATCCCTTGACACAATTTGTCGAGTCTATTTTAGCTTTGAAACGCTATCGTTTCCGTCAGGAGGATTTGATTAACCTTCTTAGAACAGGTTTGTATACCGACCTTAGTCAAGCTGATATTGATGCTTTTGAGCAATATATCCGTTATCTTGGTATCAATGGCTTGCCAGCCTTTCAGCAAACCTTCACCAAATCCCACCACGGAAAATTTAATCTTGAGCGTTTAAATGCTCTTCGTCTGCGTGTTTTAACACCTCTTGAGACTCTTTTTGCTAACCGAAAACAAAAGGCTGAAAACCTCTTGCAAAAGTGGAACTCTTTTCTAAAAGAAAGTTCAGTGACCAAGCAGTTACAAGATTTGACAGCCACTATGGAAACTCTTGAACAGGAAAGACAAGTCGAAGTTTGGAAGGCATTCTGCCATGTTTTAGGACAATTTACGACTGTTTTTGCTGGTTCACAGGTTAGTCTAGAGGACTTTCTAGCCTTGCTCTATTCTGGAATGAGTTTGTCCCAATACCGTACCATTCCAGCAACAGTGGACACTGTCCTGGTGCAGAGTTACGATTTGATTGCGCCCTTAACGGCTGACTTTGTCTACGCCATAGGGCTAACTCAGGATAATTTGCCAAAAATAGCGCAAAACACCAGTCTTTTGACTGATGAAGAAAGACAAAGTCTAAACCAATCGACAGAAGACAGGGCGCAATTGCTGATTGCCAGCAGTGAAAATCTCAAGAAAAATCGCTACACTATGCTTTCCTTGATCAATTCTGCTCGTAAGAAGTTGGTCTTGTCGGCTCCAAGCCTTTTTAATGAAAGTGAAAGTAAGGAATCTGCCTATCTTCAAGAGTTGGTCCATTTTGGATTTAGTCGAAAAGAGAAAAGGACGAATCACAAAGGGCTATCTAAGGAAGATATGGGGTCCTATCACAGTCTTTTGTCCAGTCTGGTTGCCTATCACCAGCAGGGTGAGACGAATGATAGGGAGCAAGATTTGACATTTATCAAAGTTCTGGCGCGTGTCATGGGTAAAAAACTAGACCAGCAAGGTCTGGAGAATCCAGCCCTCCCAACCAGTCCAAGCAGTAAGCCCTTAGCCAAGGACACCTTACAGGCTCTCTATCCTGCTAATCAGGAGTTTTACCTCTCTACATCTGGTTTGACGGAGTTTTACCGGAACCAATACAGTTATTTCCTCCGCTACGTTTTAGGCTTGCAAGAGGAATTGCGCCTGCGTCCAGATGCTCGTAGTCATGGGAATTTCTTGCACCGCATTTTTGAACGCGCCTTGCAGTTGCCTGACGAAGATTCCTTTGACCAACGTTTGGAACAAGCTATCCAAGAAACCAGTCAGGAACGCGAATTTGAAGCCATTTATCAAGAAAGTTTGGAAGCCCAGTTTACCAAGGAAGTTCTGCTTGATGTGGCACGGACGACTGGCCATATTCTCCGACACAATCCAGCCATCGAAACCATCAAAGAGGAAGCGAATTTTGGCGGCAAAGAGCAAGCCTTTATTCAATTGGACAATGGACGCAGTGTCTTTGTACGAGGCAAGGTTGACCGGATTGACCGTTTGAAAGCTGATGGGGCGAT
>CAUUIG010000017.1:0-20971 GCA_963545095.1 uncultured Streptococcus sp. | reverse complement strand
TTTGGATATTAATCATGAAAATGAAATTGCTAATATTATTGAAGAGGTATATCAAGTTGGAAAACCTATTCTTTCATTTGATAATACTTGTCATAATGTAGAAAAAGCAAGTTTCATCTGTGAATCTAAGAGACCGGAAAAGATGGTAGATACGATTAAAGAATTATTGAAATTTTACTAGATATTAACAGCAAAGTGGGATAAATAATGGAAAAAAGAGCGATTGTACTGGGTGCTGATAATCTTTATCGTGATAAGCTAGAGACAACGATTAAATCAATTTGTGCGCATAATCAGAATTTGAAGTTTTACGTTTTTAATGATGATATTCCCAAAGAGTGGTTTTATTTGATGGCGAAACGATTAGAAAAGATTGATTCTGAAATTGTAAATATTAAAGTTAATTCTGAAATATTACAAACGTTTTCTACACCAAGAAAACATATTAAATATATGGCGTATTTTCGTTATTTTATACCTAATTTTGTAACAGAAAGTAGAGCTCTTTACCTAGATTGCGATATAATTGTTCACAAATCGTTAGATGATTTATTCGGTGTCCCTTTTGAAGATTTTTATATTCTAGCTGCAGCAGACTCATGGGATAAAACTCTATTTAATTCTGGGATGATGATGGTTAATGTTGACAAATGGAAAGAAGATAACATTTGCCAACAACTGTTGGATTTGACTCGAGAAAAACATAAAGAAGTTTTTGGAGACCAAGGTGTTTTAAACTTACTGTTTAAAGATAGATGGAAGAGAGTCTCGTCAGATTATAATTTTTTGGTAGGAGGAGATTCTATAGCAAATTCAGTAGGTTTGTTTTTACAGGAATGGAATCCTAATGATACTCATACTATAATACATTTCGAGGGAGAGCATAAACCATGGAACAATTCCTATCAAACCAGATATAGGGAACTATGGTGGTTTTATAATGGAATCGATTGGGGAACTATATTATCACGAGAAGAGGAAAGACCTTCTAAATTTATTGAAATAGCAAAGATAAATGAAATACATACAGCAATTTTCACTAATACACAAGAATTGGAAAATATTGAATATCTATTAGATGCATTTCCAAATGTACAGTTTCATATTTATGCATATACAAATTTTGGTCCTAAAATAACTAAAATAGAAACCTTACCAAATGTTTCACTTTATCCCTACTTCAATCAATATCAGTATAAAGAATTGATGGAGAAATTGGATTTTTATCTAGATATCAATCATGGAGAACCAATGGAGGGTATACTTGAAGAAGTTCGTAAGAGGAACAAACAAATATTTACGTTTGAAAATACCAATCATGATTCAACTGGGACAAGTAAGGTTTTTTTAGCAAATGAGCCAGAAACGATGGCGGTAGCTATTCGAGAATTTTTAGGTAAGGAGATTTCCTGATATTGAGTAAATTGGACATAAAAATTGTCTGTTTAGGGTTAAATGCTGTAGAGTCGCGTAGATTTGAAATAAGTTAGAATCGGAAACGAAATTAAACAATAATACAATCTATTTATCTAGTAAAGTGGTTATTTTTTAAAAATGGGAATCTAAAAGGGAAGTATTTATGAAATTACATTTAACGAACTTATACGGCATGGCAGGTGATAGTACGGTTATTCTAGCCCAAAATGCCGTGCAAAAGATAGCCAGCCAACTGGGATTTAGAGAGGTTGGTATTTATTTTTACAATATTGCTTCAGATAGCCCTTCTGAAATGAATAAGCGTCTGGATGGGATTATGGCCAGTATTTCTATTGGTGATATCTTAGTCTTTCAGTCTCCTACTTGGAATGGCTTTGAGTTTGATAGAGTCTTGTTTGATAAGTTGAAGGATATGCAGGTGAAAATTATTTGCTTTATCCATGATGTTGTCCCTCTTATGTTTGATAGTAACTATTATCTTATGAAAGAATACATGTATATGTATAATCTATCAGATGTTATAATCGTTCCATCAGGGAGAATGAAAGAACGCCTGATTGAAGAAGGATTGACAACTAAGAAGATTCTCGTTCAAGGTATGTGGGATCATCCTCATGATTTATCCTTATATACCCCAGCTTTTAAAAAAGAACTCTTTTTTGCTGGAAGTTTAGAACGTTTTCCAGACTTGCAAAATTGGTCTCAAGAAACGCTTTTGAGAGTGTTTTCAAATAAAGGGGAGGCTAGTTCTAGTGCTAGAAATCTTAGCATTGAAGGATGGAAAAAAGACGAGGAACTATTGCTAGAATTATCAAAAGGTGGATTTGGTCTTGTCTGGGGAACGCATCAAAATGATGGAGAAAGCAACCAATATTATACCTTAAATATATCTCATAAGGTTAGTACCTATCTAACAGCTGGCATACCAGTCATTGTACCGAGCAGCTTATCAACTGCTAAATTTATAGTAGATCAAGGCTTGGGCTTTGTGGCAGATAGCCTAGAAGAAGTTCATGAGATAGTTGATAAAATGAATGTAGAAGAATATCAAGAAATGACAAATCGGATAAAAACCTTTGGTTATTTGCTAAAAGAAGGTTATTTCACTAAAAAGTTATTGGTAGATGCAATCTATCACTTAGGAATTGATTAAGAGAACAAGATGATTAAAACAATTGTATTAGCTGGTGATCGCAATTACACCACGCAGTTAGAAACAACTATAAAATCTATCCTATACCACAATCGAGATGTTAAGATTTATATTTTAAATCAAGATATTATGCCAGATTGGTTTCGAAAGCCACGCAAAATAGCTCGCATGTTAGGTAGTGAGATTATCGATGTTAAACTGCCTGAACAAACTGTGTTTCAGAATTGGAAAAAACAAGCTCACATTAGTTCGATTGCTTATGCTAGATATTTTATCCCAGATTATATACAGGAAGATACTGTTTTGTATTTAAATTGTGATTTGCTTATCAATGATAAATTAGACACTCTATTTGAGCAGAATATAGAAGAACGTTATATCGCAGCGATTAGAGATGCAAATGGTCAAGGTTTTAATACTGGAGTTCTACTAATCAACAATGAAAAATGGCGTCAAGAGAAGTTAAGAGAACGATTAATTGAACAGTCTATCCGAACAACGAAAGAAGTTGAAGAAGGTCGTTTTGAGCATTTTAATGGAGATCAAACGATTTTCAATCAGGTCTTGCAAGATGATTGGTTAGAGCTAGGTCGAGCTTATAATTTACAAGTAGGACATGATGTGGTGGCTCTGTATAATAATTGGCAGGAACATCTGGCTTTTAACGATAAACCAGTGGTGATTCATTTTACGACCTACAGAAAGCCTTGGACTACCTTGATAGCCAATCGTTATCGTGATTTATGGTGGGAAATCCATGATTTGGAATGGAGTCAGATTTTACAACACCATATAGGAGATTTTGAACTGACATCGTCTTTAGATAAAGAATTTTCTTGTTTAACCTTAACGAATTCCCAAGATTTAGAAGGAATAGAAGAGCTAGTCACAGCTCTACCAGAGGTGGTATTTCATATCGCGGCTTGGACGGATATGGGTGATAAGCTAACAAAATTAGCTGTATATGATAATGTGAGATTGCATCCACAGATTGTTCCCCCTGTACTGGAAAAACTGAAAAGAAAAACGGATATTTATTTGGATATCCATCAGGGATCTGAAGTTGAAAGTATCTTGAGAGATGTTTGTAAATTTGAGATTCCTATCTTAAGTTTTTCTAATACACAGCATGGAATGTATAACCAAATGGTATTTGATAAAGAAGATATCAATTTAATGATAGAAGCTATCAAAGACTATGCTAGCCATTCTCGATTTTTAAAAGATTATACTCAGGGGACATTTCATTGCTTAATATTTACAGATACACAAGACATTGAACAATTAGACTATTTAGCTCAATATCTTCCACAGGTTATGTTTGATGTCGCAGCTTGGACAGATATGGGACCTAAGTTATATGAACTACAAAATAACTATCGAAATATTCGTTTACATCCAGCTATAACTATAGAAAAATTAGAACAATTAAAAGTAAGAATGGGCTTGTATTTGGATATTAGCTGTGGTCATTTGACATATGATATAGTGAAGTCAGCTCATGAAATGAATAAAATCATTTTCTCTTTTGATAGTACCCAACATGGCTCTTTCGGACAACAGATATATTCTTCAAAATCACCTGAACGTATGGTGGAAGACATTGAAAATCTTGTTTCTGGAACATTCCAAGCAAGAACTCCAGCGATTATTGTTAAGGATATCGATCAAACTCTAGATTACATAATAGAAAACCAATCTTCTATTATTCGTTTTGGAGATGGAGAGATGGATTTAATGTTAGGAAGATCTATTCCTTATCAAGTCTATGATGAGAATCTTGCAAGTCAGTTGAAAGAGATTATTTCTCTTCAAAGTGATGAAAAATTAGTTATCGGATTACCAAATGTATTTGCTGATCGTTCTAATTTTACACCAGCAGCAGAAGCCTTCTGGAAGGGACATTTAGAACATCATTTAAAAGATTATGTAGAATTAGCTAGAGCAGATTGGTATGGGACTACATTTGTATCTAGACCATACATTGATTATGTGGATAAATCTCAATCATTTAGTCAATTTGAAAAATTAAAACAAATTTGGAAGAATGAGGATATTCTGATTGTAGAAGGAGTAACTTCTCGTTCAGGTGTAGGTAATGATTTATTTGATGGAGCAAATTCAATTAAGCGAATTATCTGTCCATCCCATAATGCTTATTCGCGTATAGAAGAAATCCAAGAAGCTGTACTACAGTATGCTGGTAATCGCCTTATTTTATGTATGCTTGGCCCTACAGCCAAAATTTTATCCTATAATCTTTTTAAGAAGGGATATCGAGTTCTAGATATTGGTCATATTGATTCAGAGTATGAATGGATGAAAATGGGAGTTGATACAAAGGTTAAATTGCATCACAAGCATACTGCGGAACATAATTTTGATCAAGATATTGAATTTATAGAGGATGAGACATATAATAGTCAAGTGCTTACTGTCTTATCGTAATGAATTACCTTAAACTTAAAGGAGATAAAATGTTAGAAGATAAAAAAGCTGTAGTTTTTGCAGGTGATTACGCTTATATTCGACAGATTGAGACAGCTATGAAATCACTTTGCAGACATAACAGCCATTTGAAGGTATATATCTTAAATCAAGACATTCCTCAGGAATGGTTTAGTAGATTGAGAGTCTATTTACAAGAAATGGGAGGAGATTTGATTGATTGCAAATTAATTGGGCAACAGTTTCAAATGAATTGGTCAAATAAACTGCCTCATATCAATCACATGACCTTTGCACGCTATTTTATACCAGATTTTGTAATAGAGGATAAAGTTCTATATTTGGATAGTGATTTGGTTGTGACGGGTGATTTGACTCCTCTATTTGAATTAGATTTGGGTGAGAATTACTTGGCTGCAGCTCGTTCTTGCTTTGGAGCTGGAGTTGGCTTCAATGCTGGGGTTTTGTTAATTAACAACAAAAAATGGAAATTAGATAATATTCGTCAGCAGTTAGTTGAATTAACTGAGAAAGAACATGAAAATGTGGGAGAAGGAGATCAGTCTATTCTCAATATTCTTTTTCAAAATAGTTGTTACCAGCTAGAGGATACCTATAATTTCCAAATAGGTTTTGATGCTGGTGCAGCAGAAAAGAATCATGCTTTTATTTTTGAAATTTCACTAACACCCCTTCCAAAAATTTTGCACTATATTTCTCCTGATAAACCATGGAAGCAGTTTTCGGTTGGACGTTTGAGAGAAGAGTGGTGGAAATATTCTTTTATGGAATGGAGTTATATAGTATCTAGCTGGAAAGAAAAGGGTGTATTTAATTCTGCAGATATCTACAAACCAGCATTAACTTGCATGAATTTAACCAATTCTTGGTGTGTAGAAAAAATTGATTATCTAGTTGAACAATTGCCAGAAGTACATTTTTATATTGCTGCTCATACTTTTATGTCGGATGAATTAAAGAGATTATCTAAGTATCAAAATGTGACCCTTTATCCTAATTCTTTTCCTATTTTGGTAGAAAAACTTCTACAGAGTTCAGATATTTATTTAGATTTAAATTTAGACCATAAACTAGTATATATCTATGATTTGGTGAAGAAATATAATAAACCTATGCTTAGTTTTGAAAGTAGTCGATATCAAGAACTTTCGGATAGTGACTATGATGGTCTTTATTCTAATAGTACTCCTGCAGAATTAGTTAATGCAATCAGAAACTATATCCAAGATAAATAAGCAGCTAAATACATAGCTTTACAGATAAAGAAAAAATTGAAAAATATATTGGAGGGGATAAAATAATGGACGAATTAATTAGTGTGATAGTGCCTATATACAATACGGAAAAGTATTTGGTAGAGTGTGTCGAAAGTATTAGGAAACAAACGTATTCTAATATTGAGATTATTTTAGTGGATGATGGCTCAACGGATGCTTCTATTGAAATCTGTGATGGATTTGCAGAAAAAGATTCCCGGGTTAGAGTATTTCATAAAGAGAATGAAGGTGTGGCAGTTGCAAGAAATTTTGGCATTCAACAGTCTAATGGCCAATATGTTGTAATTGTAGATTCTGATGATGTTGCAGTTGATAAAATGATTGAGGTTCTGTATACTCAAATAAAGGAAAATGATGCCGATATAGCGGTAGGAAACTATTACATTTATGACGAAAGTGATGGTAATTTTTATTATTACATTACAGAAGCCGATTATTGTGCAGAAGTACTATCTCCACAAGAATTAATAGACAGACAGGCAGGGGCTTGGAAATGGAATAGTACAGCCTTCATGTTGACTACTTTTAAATTATATAAGAAAGTGTTATTTGACGATGTTTCCTTCACTCACGGTAGAAGGTTTGATGATGAAGCTTCCACCCATAGACTGTTTTTAAGAAGTAAAAAAACAGTGTTTGTCAATGATAACGTCTATCTCTACAGAAGACGTTCAGGTAGTATTATGAGATCTAAATTTGATCTTTCTTGGGCAAGCGATTTAGTTGAAGTATTTTCCAAGAAAATATCAGATCTTGTTTTAGCTGGTTTGGATGTCTCCGTTATGCGCATTCGATTTGTCAACCTTTTAAAGGATTACAAGCAGACGTTGGAATTCCATCAATTAACAGATACTGAGGAATATAAAGATATTTGTTTTAGATTAAAGCTATTTTTTGAAGCAGAACAAAACTAAAGTTGTAACATCATTATTTTTATTATAAAAGAAAAGATTAGATTAACAGTAAGAGAAAAGGATTATTTCGTGAAAAAAATTTACTCATCAATAGCAGTAAAAAAAGGATTGACAACCTTATTTCTGCTGTTTATTTATGTATTGGGAAGTCGTATTACCCTTCCTTTTGTTGATTTGAATAGTAGGGATTTTCTAGGTGGTTCAACAGCATATTTGGCATTTTCAACTGCCCTTCTAGGAGGAAATCTGAGAAGTCTATCTCTATTTTCGATAGGCCTTTCACCATGGATGTCATCAATGATTTTATGGCAACTACTTTCCTTTTCTAAGAAATTGAATATTTCTTCAGGTGCAGTAGAAGTTCAAGATAGAAGAAAGATGTATTTAACACTGGTTATTGCTTTGATTCAATCTTTAGCGCTCTCGTTGAATCTACCGATTCAACATCATTATTCATCGCTTTTGGTAACTGTGTTGAATACCATATTATTAATAGCAGGAGCCTTCTTCCTAGTATGGTTATCAGATTTAAATGCTCAACTTGGAGTAGGTGGCTCGGTGGTCATTTTACTGTCTAGTATTGTTTTAAATATTCCACAAGATATTTTAAGTACATTTCAGCTTGTTCGAATTTCTATGGGAATTATGATATTGATTGCATTGAGTAGTATTGTATTGACCTATATGATGGTGCTCATGTATAGAGCACGTTATCGTATACCAGTTCATAAGATTGGCTTACGTAGCCGGTTTAAGCGTTATTCTTATTTTGAAATAATGTTAAATCCTGCTGGTGGTATGCCATTTATGTATGTGATGAGTTTTTTAAGTTTGCCTACCTATATCTTTTTATTGTTACAGACTCTTTTTCCAAAGTCATCAGTCTTCTCTGAACTATCAGCTCAATATGGAGTTGGAAAACCATTATGGATTTACTCATACATTGCCATGATTTTTTTATTTAGTATTGCTTTTGCTTTTGTCAATATGAGTGGAGACCAAATATCTGATCGTATGAAGAAATCTGGGGAGTATATATATGGAGTTTATCCAGGTGAGGAAACAAGTCGTTTTATTAATCGATTAGTGTTGCGCTTTTCGATTATAGGAGGAATCTTTAATGTTTTGATGGCAGGTACTCCAATGTTATTTGTTCTATCTGATGAAAATTTATTGAGAATTGCTATGATTCCAGGTTTATTTATGATGTTTGGAGGTATGATTTTTACAATCAAAGATGAAATGAATGCTTTGAGACTAAATGAAACCTATAAACCCTTGATTTAGGAGGCTTTTATGTATTATTTTATTCCAGCTTGGTATGGTTCAAACCGTCAATGGCACGCGGATGTAACTCCATGGTATTATTCTTCTTTTAGATTTGAATTTGATGATACTTTTAATCAGATTAGGCTTTTTCAAAGACAAGAGATAGCATATCGACTATTAGTCTTGTCCTATCAGCCACATTTACGTTATTTTTTACATAGACATGGTGTCTTAGAGACAGAAGTCTATTCTATCTTTGATGACATGCAAGACTTGCAAGATATACACACCCAGGTTCTTAATTTGAGAGATATAGAGTGGGATAGTGATTGCCAGTTTCTGTATAGTCCATTTGCAATAGTAGTTCAAAAAAATGGTAAAAAGTATGCAAAGGTAGAACATGGCGTAGAAGGATTTATCAGTGATATCCAATATTTTGATGATAGTGGTCATATAAGTAAGCACTACATCATGGATGATCGTGGGTTTGTATCAAGTGTCATTTATTTTGATAATGGACAGCCTACCTATCAAGACTATTTAGATCCTAAAGGTATTTGGAGATTTAGGGAGCATTTAAACGAGGGAGGACGAGTAGAGGTAAATCCAATATTTGGTTATCGTTTTAAACAGCTTCACTACACTGATATGAGTCAACTAATCGCAGAATATTTTGATAAATATCTGCAAACACAACAGAAAAAACAGGATATTTTCATCATCCCTTCTCATCCTCATCATGACCAATTTATCTTAAATTGCTTACCTAGTGCCAATCCTAAACTGTTGAGTCTTTTCATTAATCGGAATGCTCAAGCTAGTTTTAAAGACTTAGCTCTGTCATTTGATCAGGCAAATATAGTCTTAGTAGATAGGGAAGATAGTTTACAACTTTTGCAGGAACTATATCCTAAACTATCAGATAAGTTTTATCATCTCTCTCCTTTTGATACGCGTTTGCGACTAGGGAGAAGTCAGACTCGAAAAGAATCAATACTTTACTATCAATTAGATTTTTCTCAAGGAATTGATAGACAAGCCCTATTTCAGGTTTTATCATTTATTGCTGAAACAAAAAATACAGAAGTCATTTTTGGAGCCTTTTCTGCTAGTCAGGAACAAATGGAGGAAGTGGAATCACTTGTCAATGAAATCATTCAGGAACAAATCCATACGGATAGTTTAGAAAAAGGAGTAGACTACGGTGGGGCAGAAAATCCTTTAGAAGAAAATCAAGAGCAGGAACTACGTTTTCAATTTGTCAACATGAATGATGAATTGGATCTGATTAAGACGCTCGAGTTTGTTCGTTTGATTGTGGATTTGAATAAACAACCACACCTCTATACTCAAATAGCAGGTATTAGTGCGGGAATTCCTCAGATTAATCTAGTTGAAACCGTCTATGTGGAACATTTGAAAAATGGTTATTTGATTTCAGACGTGACAGAATTTTCTAAGGCTGCACATTACTATACAGATAGACTAAAAGAGTGGAATCAAGCATTAGTATACTCTATTGATAAAATCAAAGAACATACTGGACAACGATTCTTAGATAAATTGCATCACTGGATTGAGGAGGTTACTGATGTCAAAGGACTATAAAATCCTACAGATAGGGATTGATAATTGGGCTCATCATTATGAAATTCCTGAAAACATGGATTGGTATTATTTTTGTCCCAACTCACCGCTAGCCCTTCGTAAAATGATGGAAATGGATAGCATCATAAATTTTCATGCAATTTTGATTGAGGATGGTCAGTATATAAGAGATTTATTACCCTTTATTCACCATATTGAACCTTATACTTTGTTTTATAATCAAGAGTTTAAAACGACAGATTTGGGTATTCTTGATTGCTTAAAAAAGCGTTGTGCTCAGGCTGTAGATTTCTCAGATCCCCAGCAATTAATCAATGATTTATCAACTTCTCTCTTTGGTGGGGGATATGGAGATAAATTATTTCCATCTAGTATCCAAATTCATCCATCTTTTGAAGGTTCTATTGCCTATCAAGGATTTGAGCATGTGACCTTAGAAGGACATTTTGGAGATGATTTCCAACAACTGGTTTACTGGTCTGATAATTTTATGGTGTATAAAGATTTGCCTATAGAGTTATGGTTAGAGTATGAAAAACAAGGAGATTGTGAGATACGATTTGTCATCCGTAAACTATGGGCTGGAGCCGTTGATGACTTTTTTGAAGAGGAAATTTATAGTGAAGACAATCTTCAGAAAGCTATTATTGTGAATAGTAAAGAGATAAATTTTTATATAACGGTATCTATTGAAGCGCGTGGTAAAGGTAAACTGCAGATAGGCAATCTTCATCAGCGCTGGAGTCGTAAACAGTTCGGTAAGTTTGTTTTAGGAGGAAATATTTTACATGATAGCAAGCGTGATGAAATTAATTATTTCTTCCATCCAGGTGATTTCAAGCCCCCTCTAGCTGTTTATTTTGCAGGTTTTCGTCCTGCCGAGGGATTCGAGGGATATTGGATGATGAAAAATCTAGGATGTCCTTTTCTTCTATTTTCGGATCCTCGTATTGAAGGTGGGGCCTTTTACCTGGGTAGTCAAGAATTAGAGAATAAGGTTAAGGAAACCATTCAATATTATTTAGATTATCTTGGTTTGACATCTAAAGATTTGATTTTATCAGGCTTATCAATGGGAACATTTCCATCGCTCTACTATGGAGCCACTTTTGAGCCACGCGCAGTTATTGTCGGGAAACCATTAGCTAATATCGGGACTATTGCAAGACGAGGACGTTTAGAGGCACCAGGAGTATTTAATACAGGATTTGATGTTCTGAGACACCAGACGGGTGGAGTTAGTTACCAACACATGGAAGATTTGGATCAACATTTTTGGAATGCTTTTAAAAAGGCAGATTTTACACAGACAACTTTTGGTCTTTCCTATATGAAGGATGAAGATATGGATAGTGAAGCCTACGATCAGTTAGTAGAACATCTTTGTTATACAGGAGCTAAAATTTTATCTAAAGGTACAGATGGGCGACATAATGATGATACAGATACCAATGTTGCTTGGTTTCTACATTTTTACCGTATGATTTTGAAATCAGATTTTGGAAGGTTGGACAAATGATTATCAATCAGAGAACAGACATTAAGTGGGGAGAAGTAGGGGGGACATTTATGTATGGTAGTAAGGTAACCTATTATGAAGACAAACATATTAGTCTATATAATCCCTTAGTGACATCAGGAGAAACCTTAAAAACTTGGTTTTCCAGTGTGAACTATCAAGCTTTTAGAACTCAGCCCAGTCTCCCTTTGCTGAAGAGAAAACAAGATTATCAATTATGTATGAATTATGAATGTCATCCTACCAATGGAGTCTATACAAAGATTGCCTTTTTTGATAGATATGGGGATATGATTGAAGAGAAAATTGAAAAAATGAAAATCTTTGATTTTACCTATCCTGATGGTACCTATACCTACCAAGTCTCTCTTCTAAGTGCTGGTTTTGAATCCTTAGATTTCTATTCTTTTTCAATTAAGGAGTTAAATCGTGTTTAAAGTTTTTTATCAAGATTTTCAACTTCGGAAAGTCAAACGGATTTTAAAAAAAATCAATGCCCTTAAAGAAAAGATGGAGTCTCTATCAGACCAAGAACTAGCGGCAAAAACAGTGGAATTTCGTCAGCGTCTTGCTAAAGGTGCCACTCTCGATGACCTCTTGGTAGAAGCTTTTGCAGTTGTTCGTGAAGCAGATAAACGTGTATTAGGAATGTTTCCTTATGATGTCCAAGTGATGGGTGGGATTGTTATCCATCAGGGAAATGTCGCTGAGATGAATACAGGTGAGGGGAAAACCTTGACAGCTACTATGCCTGTATATCTTAATGCCCTGACAGGAAAAGGAACTATGCTGATTACCACTAATGACTATCTAGCAAAACGTGATGCTGAAGAGATGGGACAAGTGTATCGCTTCTTAGGTTTGACAATTGGGGTCCCTTTAACAGATGATCCTAAAGATGAGTTAAGCGTGGAAGAGAAGAAAAAGATTTATGAATCTGATATCATTTATACGACTAATGGAGCTTTAGGGTTCGATTATTTGGGTGACAATCTTGCTTCCAATGAAAAGGGAAAATTTTTACGTCCTTTTGATTATGTCATTATTGACGAGATTGATGATATCTTGTTGGATAGTGCCCAGACACCTCTTATCATTGCAGGTGCTCCCCGTGTTCAGTCTAACCACTATGGTATTATTGATACGCTGGTAACGACTTTGGTAGAAGGAGAGGACTATATCTTTAAAGAGGAAAAGGGTGAGGTCTGGCTCACTACCAAGGGAGCTAAAGCTGCTGAAAGCTTCTTAGGAATAGATCATTTTTATAAGGAAGAACATGCGGTTTTTGCTCGCCATTTAGTGTATGCGATTCGAGCCCATAAACTCTTTACCAAAGATAAAGACTATGTCATTCGTGGGGATGAAATGGTACTGGTAGATAAGGGAACAGGTCGTCTAATGGAGATGACTAAACTACAGGGAGGTCTCCATCAGGCCATTGAGGCAAAGGAACATGTTAAATTATCTCCAGAAACGAGGGCCATGGCTTCTGTCACCTATCAGAGTCTTTTTAAAATGTTTAATAAGATATCTGGTATGACAGGGACAGGTAAGGTTGCAGAAAAAGAGTTTATTGAAACCTACAATATGTCGGTAGTGCGCATTCCAACCAATCGTCCTAGACAACGGATTGACTATCCAGATAATCTCTATGTCACTTTACCTGAAAAAGTGTATGCGTCCTTGGAGTACATCAAAGAATACCATGCTAAGGGGAATCCCTTACTGGTTTTTGTAGGTTCAGTTGAAATGTCTCAGCTTTATTCGTCACTCTTGCTTCGAGAGGGAATTGCTCATAATGTTCTAAATGCTAATAATGCGGCGCGTGAGGCCCAGATTATCTCTGAGTCAGGTCAAATGGGAGCTGTGACAGTGGCTACCTCTATGGCAGGGCGTGGTACGGATATTAAGCTTGGTAAGGGAGTTGCAGAACTTGGTGGCTTGATTGTTATTGGGACTGAGCGGATGGAAAGTCAACGAATTGACCTGCAAATTCGTGGTCGTTCTGGTCGCCAAGGAGATCCCGGGATGAGTAAGTTTTTTGTATCCTTGGAGGACGATGTTATCAAGAAATTTGGTCCATCTTGGGTTCATAAAAAGTACAAAGACTATCAGGTTCAAGATATGACTCAACCAGAAGTATTGAAAGGTCGTAAGTATCGGAAATTAGTTGAAAGAGCTCAACATGCCAGTGATAGTGCTGGACGTTCGGCGCGTCGTCAGACTTTAGAATATGCTGAAAGTATGAATATTCAACGGGATATGATTTACAAGGAGCGTAATCGTCTAATAGATGGTTCTCGTGACTTAGAGGATGTTGTAGAGGAAATCATTGCTAGTTATATAGATCAAGTGACCTCTTCAAATTATGAAAGCCGAGAGTTACTCTTCCATTTTCTTGTGACCAATATTAGTTTTCACATTAAAGAGGTTCCAGATCATATAGATGTGACTGACAAGACTGCAGTTCGTAGCTTTATGAAGCAGGTGATTGATAAAGAACTTTCTGAAAAGAAAGAATTACTTGAGCAACATGGCTTGTATGAACAGTTTTTACGCCTCTCACTACTTAAAGCCATTGATGACAATTGGGTTGAGCAGGTAGACTATCTACAACAGTTATCTATGGCTATCGGTGGTCAGTCTGCTAGTCAGAAAAACCCAATTGTAGAGTACTATCAAGAGGCCTATGCAGGCTTTGAAGCTATGAAAGAACAAATCCGTGCGGATATGGTGCGTAATCTCCTGATGGGCTTGGTTGAAGTCACTCCTAAGGGTGAGATTATGACTCATTTCCCATAAAAAGAGGAAAATATGACAATATACAATATAAATTTAGGACTTGGATGGGCTAGTAGTGGTGTTGAATACGCCCAAGCCTACCGTGCTGGTGTTTTTCGGAAATTAAATCTGTCCTCTAAGTTTATCTTTACAGATATGATTTTAGCCGATAATATTCAGCACTTAACAGCCAATATTGGTTTTGATGATGAACAAGTTATCTGGCTTTATAATCATTTCACAGATATCAAGATTGCGCCGACTAGCGTGACAGTAGATGATGTCTTGGCTTACTTTAGTGGTGAAGAAAGTCACAGAGAAAAAAATGGCAAGGTTTTACGTGTCTTCTTTTCTGACCAAGATAAGTTTGTCACCTGTTATTTGGTGGATGAGAACAAGGACTTGGTTCAACACGCAGAGTATGTCTTTAAAGGAAAACTGATTCGTAAGGATTACTTTTCTTATACGCGTTATTGTAGCGAATATTTTGCTCCCAAGGACAATGTTGCAGTCCTATACCAACGAACTTTTTACAATGAAGACGGTACTCCGGCCTATGATATCTTGATGAATCAAGGTAAGGAAGAAGTTTATCGTTTCAAGGATAAGATTTTCTATGGGAAGCAAGCCTTTATGCGTGCCTTTATGAAATCCTTGAATTTGAACAAGTCTGATTTGGTCATTCTTGATAGGGAGACAGGTATTGGTCAGGTTGTTTTTGAGGAAGCACAGGCAGCGCATCTAGCTGTAGTTGTTCATGCGGAGCATTATAGTGAAAATGCTACAAATGAGGACTATATCCTTTGGAACAACTACTATGACTATCAGTTTACCAATGCAGATAAGGTTGATTTCTTTATTGTATCAACTGATAGACAAAATGAAGTGTTGCATAACCAATTTGCCAAATACACCCAGCACCAACCAAAGATTGTTACCATTCCTGTAGGAAGTATTGATGCATTAACTGAGCCAAGTCAGGGGCGTAAGCCATTTTCATTGATTACGGCTTCACGTCTTGCCAAAGAAAAACACATTGACTGGTTGGTCAAGGCAGTCATTGAGGCACATAAGGAAATACCTGAATTAACCTTTGATATTTATGGTAGCGGTGGAGAAGATTCTCTTCTTCGAGAAATTATTGCTAGTCATAAGGCAGAAGGCTATATCCAGCTCAAGGGACATGCGGAACTTTCGCAGATTTATAGCCAGTATGAGGTCTACTTGACGGCATCTACCAGCGAAGGCTTTGGTTTGACCTTGATGGAAGCTATCGGTTCAGGCCTACCCTTAATTGGTTTTGATGTGCCTTATGGTAATCAGACCTTTATAGAAGATGGGCAAAATGGTTATCTGATTCCAAGTTCATCTGACCATGTAGAAGACCAAATCAAGCAAGCTTATGCAGCTAAGATTTGCCAACTGTATCAAGAAAATCGTTTAGAAGCTATGCGTGCCCATTCTTATCAAATTGCAGAAGGCTTCTTAACCGAAGAAATTTTAGAAAAGTGGAAGAAAACAGTAGAGGAGGTGCTCCATGATTGAACTTTATGATCGTTATAGTCAGGAAAGTCGAGATTTACATGAAAGTCTAGTAGCTACTGGTCTTTCTCAACTTGGAGTGGTCATCGATGCAGATGGTTTTCTGCCTGATGGTCTGGTATCTCCTTTTACTTATTATCTAGGATATGAAAAGGGAAAACCTCTTTATTTTAACCAAGTTCCTGTTCCAGCTTTTTGGGAAATTTCAGGAAATAATCAGTCTGCTCGTATTGAAGATATGACAGAGGAGAGAGCGGTTATTCATTATGCTGATGGAATGCAGGCTCGCTTGGTTAAACAGGTAGATTGGAAAGACTTGGAAGGAAGAGTACGCCAGGTTGACCATTATAATCGCTTTGGAGCTTGCTTTGCTACAACGACCTATAGTGCTGATAGTGAGCCGATTATGACGGTTTACCAAGATGTCAATGGCCAGGAGGTTTTACTTGAAAACCATGTGACAGGTGATATCTTATTGACCTTACCAGGTCAACCTATGCGTTACTTTGCAAATAAGGTTGAATTTATCACTTTCTTTTTGCAAGATTTGGAAATAGATACCAGTCAGCTTATCTTTAATACTCTAGCGACTCCTTTCTTGGTTTCCTTCCAACATCCAGATAAATCTGGCTCAGATGTTTTGGTTTGGCAGGAACCTCTCTATGATGCCATTCCAGGCAATATGCAGTTGATTTTAGAGAGTGATGATGTGCGCACTAAGAAGATTATCATTCCAAACAAGGCGACTTATGAACGTGCTTTAGAGTTAACTGACGAGAAATACCATGATCAGTTTGTGCATTTAGGTTACCATTATCAGTTTAAACGTGATAATTTCCTAAGACGAGATGCCTTAATCTTGACTAATTCAGATCAGATTGAGCAAGTGGAAGCAATCGTAGAAGCCCTGCCTGATGTCACTTTCCGTATTGCAGCGGTGACAGAGATGTCTTCTAAGTTATTAGATATGCTTCGCTATCCTAATGTAGTCCTTTATCAGAATGCTAGTCCACAAAAAATTCAAGAACTTTATCAACTATCAGATATTTACTTGGATATAAACCATAGCAATGAGTTATTACAGGCAGTACGTCAGGCCTTTGAGCACAATCTCTTGCTTCTTGGATTTCATCAGACGGTGCACAATAGACTCTATATCGCTCCAGACCATCTATTTGAAAGTAGTGAAGTTTCTGCTTTGGTTGAGACCATTAAATTGGCCCTTTCAGATGTTGATCAAATGAATCAGGCACTTGGCAAACAGGGCCAACATGCCAACTATGTTGACTTGGTACGATATCAGGAAACCATGCAAACTGTTTTAGGAGGCTAACATGTCAGAGGAAGATTTATTTTACAAAGACGTTGAAGGTCGTATGGAAGAGTTGAAACAAAAACCCATCAAGAAGGAAAAAGAAACCCGAGGGGAAAAGATTAGTAAAACTTTTTCACTCTTACTGGGTTTGATGATTCTAATTGGTTTACTCTTTACTTTGTTGGGAATTTTGAGGTAGGCATATGATTGACATACTGATTGTTTTAGCTATTGTCCTATCTCTTGCTTTGATTGTATTGGTAACCATCCAACCCCGTCAAAATCAACTCTTTTCCATGGATGCCACCAGTAATATTGGTAAACCAAGTTATTGGCAGAGTAACACCTTGGTCAAGGTGCTCACCTTATTGGTGAGTTTGGCCTTATTCGTTTTACTATTAGCCTTTATGGTAATAACTTACAAATAAAAGAAAACTTCAGATATTCACATTTTGTGATTGGTCTGAAGTTTTCTCTTTTTTACTGTCCATATTTTTGATAAAAGTCAACTTTCACTTGGATGAAGGTTTTGGCTTCGCGTAGGAGTTGAAGGAGGGTGGCACGGGTTTCAAATTCTTCTCTTGTCTTGGGCAGACTGCGGTTGCGGAAGACTTCTAGATAGCGTTCAATTTCATCTAGTAAATCAGAAGCAGGATTGGTCTGGCTCAGTTGACCAGCAATTTTTGAAAAGAGTTGCGCTAAAATCAAACTTTCGCTGGCAGCTAGGTGACAGGTGTTGATTTGCTGGGCCATATTTCGCAGGATACGACTTTGTCGCTGTCTCATCTCAAAGTAGTGGATATGGTAGTCAGTTTGGTGAAAGAAGTGGTCAGAGTGATCTAGGTAGACCAGTTTGAGGGCTTCTTCCAAAAGCGTGTCTAATTCTTCCACCAGCTGTGCTCGGTTGCGGCCGTCCCCTCTAGATAAATAATATTTGAAGCGCTGGAGGATATCTTTTAACTTTTCTTCCACCAGTGTGTGGTAGTGCTGGATTTCCTCTTCTCGTGAAGGCATGTAGAGATTGACCAGCAAAGCAAATCCAGTACCGATTGCAAAGAGAAGGAATTCATTGACTAGAAGGTCTGGAGAGGTTGACCCTTGTACCAAGAGGTGGCTAACCAAAACAGTGCTTGGTGTGATACCAATTTCCCAGCCCATCTTGTAGGCCAGAGGAACGTATAGGGCAAGATAGAGGCCAAGGCTCCAGATATGAAATCCGCTCAAGTGAAAAGCCAAACCCCCGATAACCAGAGCCAGAAGCATGGAAAAGAGCCGATTGCGGGCCAGTTTTAAAGTACTTCTACGCGTATCAGATAGGCTCAAGAGAGCGATGATTCCAGCCGAGACAGCTGAGGAGAGATTGAGAAAATAAGCAAGAAGGCAGGCAAGACAGGTAGCTAAGATGAGCTTGGTCGTACGTTGGCTAATAGACATAAGAATTTCCTAGTAAGTTAGAATAAAAGCGTAAAAGACAAGACCTGAGCAGGCTTGTCTTTATGGATTATTTTTTACGGGCTGCTGCGTATTCGGCAACGGCAGTAAAGAGGACGTCTGTAGAAGAGTTAAGGGCTGTTTCACATGAGTCTTGAATGACACCAATCACAAATCCAACCCCAACAACTTGCATGGCAATATCGTTAGAAATGCCAAAAAGGCTACAAGCAACTGGGATAAGAAGGAGGGAACCACCAGCGATACCAGAAGCACCACAGGCTGAAATAGCTGCTACTACACTGAGGACAAAGGCTGTCGCAAAGTCAACAGGGATTCCAAGAGTATTTACTGCAGCAAGGGTTAAAACGTTAATGGTAATCGCTGCCCCGGCCATGTTAATAGTAGAACCAAGTGGGATAGAAACAGAATAGGTATCTGGATCCAGTCCAAGGTCGTGGCAAAGTTTCATATTGACAGGGATATTAGCCGCAGAACTACGAGTGAAGAAGGCTGTCACACCGCTGACACGCAAACATTTCCAAACGAGGGGATAAGGATTTCTCTTCATAAAGAGGAAGGCAATCAATGGATTGATTACTAGGGCCACAAAGAACATAGTTGTCACCAAGAGGGCAAGCAAGATTCCGTAGTTGGCTAGGCTTCCGATTCCCTTATCAGAGATGGTTTTAAATACAAGTCCTAAGATACCAAATGGAGCTAGGTTAATGATCCATTCGACAATTTTAGAAGTCACATCAGCCATGGTTTTCAGCAATTCTTTACTATTTTTGCTGGCTTCTCTCATAGCAATCCCGAAAACAACTGCCCAAGATAGGATACCGATGTAGTTGGCTGTGACAAGGGCATTGACTGGATTGTCAACCAGTTTGAGCAAGAGGTTGCTGAGGACTTGCCCAATCCCATCTGGTGGAGCAATATCGGTATTGGCACTATTTAGGGTAATTTCAACAGGGACGATGAAACTTGCTAGTACAGCGATAAGGGCAGCGGCAAAGGTTCCCACCAAATAAAGGAAGATAACCGTTTTCATATTGCTATCTTGTCCCTTTTGATGTTGGGAAAGGGCATTGGCAACGAGGGCAAAGACCAGAATGGGTGCGATGGCTTTGAGGCCACCAACAAAGAGATCTCCGAGCAGGCCAATTCCTGAAATGTTAGGAAGTGTCAGTCCTAGGATACCTCCACAAAGCATACCAATCAAAATACGTTTGATCAGGCTTGCCTTATTCCAAGCATGAATGAATTTTTTCATAACAATCTCCTTTGTTGTGTAATGTTTATGATTATAGTATAAATATGAACTAAAATCAAGAATTTTCTGTCTATTTTTGAAATTATTTTTGAATATTTATGGAGAATGACACTTTATGAAAGTATGGTATAATAAATGAAAGGAGTTTTCTATGCAAGAATTTATTCAAACCTATCTCAATAAGCTTGATATTACAGCGATTATCGAGAATATCTTGACCAAGGTACTTTCTCTTTTATTCTTATTTTTACTCTTCTATATAGCTAAGAAATTGCTCCATACCATGGTGCAGAGAATTGTTAAACCTTCTCTAAAAATGTCTCGTCATGATGTCGGGCGTCAGAAAACCATCTCACGCCTGTTAGAAAATGTGTTTAATTATACCCTTTATTTCTTTTTACTTTACTGCATTTTGTCGATTTTAGGTTTGCCAGTTTCTAGTTTGCTGGCAGGTGCTGGGATTGCTGGGGTGGCTATTGGGATGGGAGCCCAAGGCTTTCTGTCTGATGTCATCAATGGCTTTTTCATCCTCTTTGAACGTCAACTGGATGTGGGAGATGAGGTTGTTCTGACAAACGGGCCTATTACTGTATCGGGCAAGGTTGTCAGCGTTGGCATTCGAACAACGCAACTCAGAGGAGAAGACCAGGTTCTGCACTTTGTTCCCAATCGGAATATCACCGTTGTCAGCAATTTCTCTCGGACAGACCATGCCTGAAATTTTAGCAGATTTATGGTATAATAGAAAGAGTTTTGTAAAGGAGAGAAGATGTTTTTAGAAAAAGAACTGGGAAATGGTTGTATCTGGATTAACTTAGATTTGGACAAGTTGAAAAAACTAGAGGACCTTTCTGAAATATACGGTTTGGACAAAGAAACCATTGAATACGCACTGGATAAAAATGAACGTGCCCATATGGATTATAACCGTGAGAATGGGACTGTGACCTTTATCTACAATGTTCTGGACTTAGAAAAGG
>CAUUIG010000016.1:0-21011 GCA_963545095.1 uncultured Streptococcus sp. | reverse complement strand
TCTGACAAGGATTTAATATAAATATTCTATCAAGATTTCGGCGAAAAATCAAGAATCTATCTCGTTTAATAATTTCTCTCACCAAACAAGCCTTCTGGCAAATCATGGAATCCCTTCCCTGCCTTGAAATTTTCAAATTTCCCAAGCAAGAACTGATAAGCATCCAAACGACTTTCGTAGCGAATCATGGCATCTTTGGCACGCTCGTCCTGGTCTTCTTCGTAAACTTTTTGACTTTCCTTGTGCGCCATATCGTTAATAATGATTTGGGTATTGACCCAAGCTTCAAATTCCTTCATAAATTCTTGTTCGTAACTCATTTTTTCTCCTTATTCTAATCCACGGAAATAATCCGTGTCAATCTCTCGGTAGGGTTGGATATCCTGAACATACTCCAACACACCTTGGAATTCTCCGTTCTCATCGTGTACTGCAGCATAGGTGATGTGGACAAACTTGCCTCGCGACTCAGACTTGAACCACATCTCATACTTGTCCTTGACTCCTTCACGAAGTCCCTTCATGATAGTCTTGACCTTGTCCAAATACTTAGGCGGATGGCAGAGTTCGACATTGCGCCCAACTTGGGACGGTGTCCGTTTGAAAATCATCTCATCAGCCGGCGTATTGTCATTGTAATACTGGAAAATATCGTCTTTATTGACAAAGGTAATCTCCATAGGGAGGTGATTGAGGATGAGATTGGCCTGCTCGACCGAGAGATAGCCATTGCCAAAAGCCTGTTGACTATGGCGATCCAAAGCTGATTCCTTTTCCTTAGGGGTAAAGGTAATGGTAAACTGACCTTCTGGCGTATCGATAACTTGTTGAACTTGACCTTCTGCCGTATCTAGCTGCACAGGCTCCTCTGCACTCTTTTCCTCAACAAAACTTTGACGTTCTGGCACCCATTTCTCAGACGGCCGAATAATAGCATAGCCATAGGAATCGCTCTCCTCTGCAATCTGAAGCCAATCATCCTGAGTAAAGGACTCAAGGAGAATCATAAGGAGAATGGACTCTTCCTTGAAAATCATACTTTCAAATTCTGTCGCAAAGGATTCAAAAGTTTCCTTTACAGTGCTAATCAACACTTCTGGCAGTGACTTAGCTGTCGCTAAAGCTGTTTGAAAGAGTTCCCTAATCTGATCATCCACTCCCCACATAACTTTGGGAGGTGAATCGTGTCCATAGCGCTCCATGATAGGAAAGAAGAGTTCTTCCTTGCGCTGGTAGTGAATGTCAAATTGCCCCACAAGTCCCATCTGACGGACCAAACCCTTACGCATCTCCACCAGCATTTCTTCATCTTCCATAGACTCATAGGTATCTAACAATCTACGAATGCGAATCAAGGCCGCACGGAGGGCTAGATTTTCTTCTTTGAAAATCCGAACTGGGTGACCTGGGTGCTCGGTATCTGCAACTTCGACATCCTTAACAGCATTTTTAAAAAGATTAGCATGAACATCACAGAGTTCCATGACATCTTCAAAGGTGACACCTGAGTCTGAGTTCATCAGCTCGTGCTCCATAAGGGAAATCTCGATGGCTGACACACCTGTAAAGGTCGCATCAAAACGCTCCTGAACCGACTCAGGAGAGGCGCCATTGTGCAATTCTAACAAAATATCCCGTAGGACATGAATCCGTTCATCTGCCATTAGTCTAATCCAATCACTTCGTAGCCGTTTGCTTCCAGTGTGCGGACAATCTTGTCCATAGGAGTTCCTTCCAGCTTAGAACCCTGCTTGAGCGATACTTTGCGACCGATAGTATTACGCATCAAGGGATTAGCAAGGGGTTTAAAACCCAGCTCTACTAGGATTTCCAAGACTTCTGGATGCTTATCCACCACTTCTGCAACAGGAATTGACACATCGATGATATTGTCCATGACGACCTCCATTATCGTTTATAAATGATATTATTTATTTTATTATACCATAAGGAAAGAGATTAAAAAACTAGCAGTAGAGTTCCTGCTAGTTCTCTGCGACTTGGATTACCATCTAAATAAGTTTAAAGAGCCAATCCAATATCTTAAATACTATCTTGTAAAACAATAATTGAACTGCAAAAGAGATGATCATCCAAAAGAATTTCACAATTCCAATAATCGGTTTAATAAAAAGAATAGCAAGAAGACCCAGAAAAATTTCATTTTTTATCCTCTGGCTTGATGAGCCACCGAGCCGTATCCATTAACTTGTCTGTAATAAAGAGTTTCCCAAAACCGACAACGGCATGGTCATCTTTCTTTATCGTTTTCATTACTTTTACACCTTGCATGGTCAAAAAGTAATTCCCGTAAGTTTTAGCTAGAGTTTTTATAAGTCCCATATTACTCACCTTCGAGGATTTCAGCTTCTTTTCGGATAGTATCAATATCTATTTGATACTGCCCTTCATTATAATTAACTAATTTGGATAATTCCTTTTGCAGTCTTTCCCCCATCGGCTTCATGGTCGCAAAGGTTAAGCCACCAGAAAGGACACCCCCTAAAATAGGAATCACTTTTCCCATTCCCTTAGCCAAGCCTCCCTTTGTCAAGCTGACTCCAAAAATTTTCAAAACTTTCTCCAGAATAGGATACCAAAGTGTCTTTGTCAAAGCCTTCTGCGGAATCGTCTTCATCACATGCTTGGCAACTGTCACACCTCCAGAGCGAAGCAAAGCTCCTGCTCCATTTACCCCTAGCATGACACCGAGATAAAGCAAGAGTGTATTTTGAGCATCCTCACTCAATTCATCATGGGATTCCCAAAGATCATCAAATCCATAAATATAGCCTAGTTCTTGGGCCAACTTTAATGAAAAAGCATAAAACTGAACTACATCTGTTGGAATAGTGATTGCCATGACAATACCGCCAGGTAATCCTGCCAAAACAGAAGTTCCACTCGCTAATAAAACATTATCCCTAATACAGGCATTAGCCACTCGATCTAATATTTCTTGAGATAAGAGAGACGTTGGGCCTTGTTCTAATAAAGTAGGAATGTCCTTTGGATCCAATTCTTTGGAAAACTTATCCACTAAAAATTTCGAACGATCAACCTTAACAACAGGTAGTTTCACCACTTGTTGCAATACTTGCATAGCCAACTCTTGTTCAGCCATATACAAACTCCTTTTACTTCTGTAAGTTATATTCTATGATAGCATACTCTTTTAAAGTATGTTTCAAATTCCCCTCAAAAATTTTCAAAAACTCCTTATTCTTTTAGACAAAAAATCAAAATCCTTAGCAACTTATTTGTTAAAGAACTTTAATAGTCTTTGTAGAGACAACTCGAATATTCAACTCTACCTTTACAACTTGATATTCTATCTATGAACGATAGTCTATTGTTGTTTCAACTAAAATGTTCCTTGAATACACACTAATACTCTTCGAAAATCAAATTCAAACCACGTCAGCGTCGCCTTACCGTACCCAAGTACAGCTTGCGGCTAGCTTCCTAGTTTGCTTTTTGATTTTCATTGAGTATAACTATGAGCTTTCGAGCTTTATCTTATAAATCCATAATTTCTTTTTTCTTTCGATCAAATTCTTCCTGAGATAATATCCCTGCATCTAAAAGAGATTTTAGTTTTGTAAGTGCTTCGATTTGCTCATCTAATGATAGACTTGGTTTCATAGCTTTTTCATCTAAACTTTGAGCCATATTCATTCCAAATATCATTCCAGCACTATCACCTAGACCATGTTGCTCCACTCCTGATGCAATTTTTTGTTGTGCTGCAATATTAGAAGCTTTCTGCGATACATCATCATAAGCTTTTAAATTCATCTTATTTGATGAAAATTGTTTAACCAATTCCTTAGATTCTGGTGAGAACTCAATATTAGCAATGGCAACTTTTACAATCTCAAATCCAAAACGTTCTTTCCAAGTCCCTGCATACTGTCCATCATTCGATACTTGGGTTGCAAGAATTGAAGCTTGTGACGGCAATTGTGAAATACGATAAGTTGTGGACAAAGAATTAAGTGCAACAATAAAAGATTGGAGAAACTCTGTCACTATTTGTGTTCTAGCTTGAGCACTGTCAAAGGTATAATAAGTCACATTGGCAGGAAGAAAATTTCTGATAAATTGCGTAGCATCTGTAATTTGGATAGAAAATGTTCCAAAAGCACGTACTTCTAAATCTGTCCCATAAAACAAATCATTATACATGACTGGACCACAAGTCCCAAATTTAATATCACGAATTTCTCTCAAATTAACAAAGCAAATCTGTTTTTGCTGATCACTTTGGCCACCGAATCCAACACGATTAACAACATTGTCAAACAGTGACTTTTTCAATCCATCACCGTTAAAAACACTGCTCTCACCATTTTGGTATTCATATCCACCTGGTTCTGTAATAATTTCCTCGATACCAGACTGACTAAAGATAAAGGCTGCAGTATTTTCTGGAATAAAAATCTTGGATCCGTTGGAAATAACACCTACAGACCCCTTCGTATTGACACCCCTACCATTACTACTTTCTTGAACAATACCTGGACTTACAGCTGTATGTTCATCAAAAGCTTGAACTGTGATAATTTCTTTCCACTGGTCTGCAAATGTCCCACCAATAGAATCTGTGATTGCTTTTATCAACCCCATCTAATTGCCCCCTTATAAACTCTGATCCATATCACAATAGGCACATCTCACTGTTTGCTTCACTTGACCTGACAAAGGTGCTCCACAAAAGCTACACTTGGTTGAAATCTTTTCTGGCTCTGCATCCTTAATTCCAAGCCCTGCTTTAAAAGTGTCAAATGTATCCTTAAATGTTTCTGCCAAAACATCTGCTCCAAACAAGCTACTATCTCCCAAGGTTTCAAAATTACTTGTATCACCTGAAATCAATTTAATAATGTTTCTAGCCCACTTGTCAGTATCTTTAGTATTATTAAATGAAAAGATAGCTTGTCCGCCATTATAATAAATTTCCAACCGTTTCACACCATTGGTTTTGGTTACTGAAACTTGAGGTTTCCCTTCAAAAATTTTAATCTGGTTAATGGGTATGGTAACTTGGTCTTTTTTTCCTCCCCACAAACCTTTTTTGATATATATTAAGTGTAGATTCGTTAAAATTAATTCATCTGTAGACAAACCATTTTTCCCAAAACTCACATGGTCACTATTCATAACCATATATTCATGTGGCAATAATTGATAATCCATATTGAACTCCACTCTTCCTATTAAAGACTAGCTTTCCACTGCTCCACTTGTTCATGTAGATTATCACGATAATCTTTTAGAGCCTTAATAACCTCTTCTTTCCCTTGAATCGGTGCTTTCTTTAGCGGACCATATTGTTTTTTCAAATCTTCCATTTCTTTTTTAGTGCTATCTTTTAGTTCTTGGATAGCAGCGCTATCTTCTAAAACAGTTCCTTTAAAGGCTTCGTCTGCTTCTGTATAGTAATTATCGATTATTTTCTCATTCATAATCAAGTAATCTTCATAGGTTTTTATAGACTCAATTGTCGTATCGCTAACATCTTGTGGGTTAAAATCGCTTGAACTGAGTTTTTCTTTTGCTTTAGCAAACAATCCTTTCTTTTCAGAACTACTAGATGAAGCTTCTGTTTGATTCTCACTAGAAGAGCTACTTGTTTTTTCAGAAAGAGAACTACAAGCAACTAGAGTAGAAACGGAAAGACATAGCAAAGCTAAACGACAAACTTTTTTTATATTATTCATTAATAGAATCTCCTTTTATTTATGAAATCATCATATCATATTTCCTAAAAAAAAAAAGCATTTTCTATTTAGCTAACCTTTAAAAATACAGAATTCTAGTTAAAAGAATATTGTTCCATTTCAAATTCCACCTATTTTCCCCACCAAAAAAGAGGGTTCCCCCTCTTCTTTAGTTTTTATCCAGATTGCGTAGCATTTCGTCAATCTTGTTCCCATACTCGATGGACTCGTCTTTGACGAAGGTCAAATCTGGGATTTTGTACAATTTCAAATTGCGACCAAGTTCACGTTTGATGGTACCAGTTGCTTTTTCAAGCCCGATTTGGGCCTTTTGATTATCTGAAGCAAGGTTACTCAAAATGGTGTAGTAAACCTTGGCTACAGACAAGTCACCTAGCATCTGAACATCTGTGATGGTCACACCTTGGACACGCGGATCACGGACTTTCTTTTGCAAAATCTCATTGACTTCACGCTTGATTTCCATGCCCACACGATCCGTACGGAAATGATTTGCCATGATATTCCTTTCTCTACTTTGAACCAAAAGCTAGGCCAGCAGACCTAGCTATTTTTAAACTTATTGATTTTCAGTTCAAATTGAAACGAAGTTCAATTTGAAACCACCTGCTTCTTTCGATGTGGTGAAAGTGATGGAACTGATTTATCAGTCCCATCACAGGGGATTTTTGAGACCTTAGGCTCAAAAATAAGCAATGAAACCATCGGTTTGCTTGCGTCCCTCACCATCTAAGAAAGGAGCAAAAATCTTATCTCTTGATTTCTTCCATGACATAAGCCTCAATCACATCATCCATCTTGATGTCATTGTAGCCATCGATCATCAATCCACCTTCACGACCGTTTGTAACTTCCTTAACGTCGTCTTTGTAGTGTTTCAAGCTTGCAAGTTCACCGTCATAGATAACGACACCGTCACGGATAACACGGACTTTAGAGTCACGGGTAACCTTACCGTTGATAACCATGAATCCACCGATAGTTCCCACTTTAGATACCTTGAAGGTTTCACGGATAACTGCTTCACCGATAACTTTTTCTTCGAATTCTGGGTCAAGCATCCCTTTCATGGCTTCTTCCATCTCTTCGATAACCTTGTAGATAATGCTGTGGAGACGGATTTCCACATCGTCAGCTTCTGCTTGTTGACGAGCTTGTGGTGTAGGGCGTACGTTGAAACCAACGATAAAGGCATTTGAAGCTTCGGCAAGGGTCACGTCAGATTCGTTGATAGCACCGACTGCTGAGTGGACGATGGTAACTTTAACACCTTCCACATCGATTTTTTGAAGTGAGGCAGAAAGGGCTTCAACCGAACCTTGTACGTCGGCCTTGATGATAACGTTAACAGACTTGAGTTCACCAGCTTTAAGGGTATCAAAGAGGTTTTCAAGACTGACACGTTGGGTAGCTTGACGTTGTTTCATAAGGGCACGTTTAGCACGCTCTTCACCTGCTGCACGCGCAGATTTTTCATCTTCGTATACAGCAAAGTGGTCACCCGCCATCGGTGCTTCGTTCAAACCTGTGATTGAAACTGGTGTTGATGGTCCTGCAACCTTAACACGACGACCAAGGTCGTTAGTCATGGCACGGACACGACCGAAGGTATTTCCGACAACGATTGGGTCTTGAACATTCAAGGTACCTTGTTGAACAAGAAGGGTTGCGACCGCACCTTTTCCTTTATCCAAGCGCGCTTCGATAACTGTACCGATCGCACGCACTGTTGGATCTGCTTTGAGTTCTTGGATTTCAGCCACAAGAAGGACTGTTTCCAACAATTCTTCGATATTTTGGTTGAATTTAGCTGAGATTTCAACAAATTCAGAATCTCCACCCCAAGCAGTTGACATAACACCATGCTCTGCCAATTCACCGATAACGCGTTCTGGGTTGGCACCTGGTTTATCAATCTTGTTGATGGCTACGATGATTGGAACGTTGGCCGCTTTTGAGTGGTTGATGGCTTCGATAGTCTGAGGCATAACCCCGTCATCTGCCGCTACGACCAAGATAGTAATATCGGTAACAGAAGCACCACGCGCACGCATTGATGTAAAGGCCGCGTGTCCTGGTGTATCAAGGAAGGTAATCTTCTTGCCATTTTCCACGATTTGGTAGGCACCGATATGCTGAGTGATACCACCTGCTTCACCTGTCGCAACACGAGAGTTACGAAGGGTATCTAGGAGGGTTGTTTTACCGTGGTCAACGTGTCCCATGATGGTTACAACTGGTGGACGCTCAACCAATTCATCTTCATTGAGATAACCATCTTCGACAAAGAAACGTTCGATGTCGGCATTATCCACTTCAACCTTTTGTTTGGCTTCGATACCGTAATCCACCATGAGGAGTTCAATTGTTTCTCCATCCAAGGATTGGTTTTGTGTGGCCATGACACCCATCATAAAGAGTTTCTTAACGATTTCAGCTGGTTCACGTTTGATACGTTTTGCGATTTCCGCAACGGTCATACCATCTGTATATTCAAATTCTGTTGGCAATTCATGGAACTTACGCTCTGTAACAGGTTTTGGAGCCTGATTACGGTTGTTTTTGTTATTGCCTTTTTTGTTCTTCTTGTTGTTATTCCAGTTACTATTCTTTTGATTTCTCACTTGATTTTGACTACTTCGATTCTTTTGTTGTTTTCTAGGACCATCTTCTTCGCGATCGTAATCGTCGCGTTCTTTGTCTGGTCGAGCTTGTTTTTTACGACGTGTATCCACTGCAGGTTCTTTTTTCTCAGGGACGACTTCAACCACTGCTTGAACTTGCTGTGCTTGTTGCGCTTGTTCAGCTAACTTAGCCGCTTCTTCAAAGATTTCCTCTGGTTCCTTGCGTTTGTTAGCTTGAGCCAAGGCTTCTTTAGCCGCTTGATACTGCTTGAAGCGTTCCTCGCTTGAACGTGCGTACTCTGCATTTTGCTCTGCTTTTAGGGCTGCTGCACGGGCTTTAAAGTCAACACGTGGAGCCGCTTGATTTGGACGTTTGTCCTCTTGCTGACGGCGCTCATTTCTACGATTTTGCTGACCTTGCTGTTTCTTGGCTTGGTCATTAAAGCGACGATTGTCGCGATTACCTTGACCTTGTTTTCCACCATTACGGCCGTCGTTTTTCTGACGGTTGCCGTTTTGTTGTTGGTCACGGTTATTGCCCTTATTTTGCTTGCGTCGTTCTGCCTGCTCTTTAGCACGTGCTTCACGCTCAGCCTTGAAATTACGACTTTGCGGTTTTGCTGCTACTTTTTCTGTTTTAGGAGCAACTGGCTCAGCCACTTTTGCCTCTTCCTTAGCTACAGCTGGTTTAGCTGGCTCAGATTTTTCAGCTTTCTTTTCTGCACTTGCTTTTGGTTCGGCAGGTTTTGCCTCTTCCTTGGCTACAGCTGATTTAGCTGGCTCAGATTTCTCAGCTTTCTTTTCTGCACTTGCTTTTGGGGCTGCAGGTTTTGCTTCTGCTTTCGGAGCAGCTGCAGGCTTAAAGCTGGCAGCGATTTTTGCAGCGACAGCTTCTTCCACACTTGATGAGTGGCTTTTCACATCCAAGCCCAACTCTTTTGCACGCGCTACAACTTCTTTACTTTCTTTTCCAAGTTCTTTTGCGATTTCGTACAATCTTTTCTTAGACAAATCATGTCCTCCTCTTCTATTCCATAAGAGACCTCATTTTCTTTGTAAATCCAGCATCTGTCACAGCCAAAACCTTTCTTGATTTTCCGACTGCTATGCTTAATTCCAGTGTTGAAAACACGGTTACAATTTCTACTTGATAATAATGACTTTTATCTTGAATCTTCTTGGTCAGATTGGGTCCAGCATCATGGGCTAGAAAAACCAACTTGGCCTTGCCGTCTTGAATGGCCTTGACCACCAATTCTTCACCCGATATAATCCGCCCTGCTCGCTGAGCAAGCCCCAAGAGATTGCTTATCTTTTGCTTATTCAAGTCCTAACTCTCTTCTTTTCACTTTGTGATCCACATAAGCGATCAACTCGTCATAAAAGCTTTCATCCACTTCCATGCTAAAGCTACGGTTAAAGACCTTCTTCTTTTTCGCCTCTAAGGCTTCTGCATTGTCTAGCTTGATATAAGCGCCGCGGCCGTTGGCCTTGCCTGTCGGATCGATAAAGACTTGTCCTTCCTTATTTTTGACAATGCGGAGCAAATCACGCTTATCAATCACTTCATTGGACACAACAGACTTGCGCAAAGGGATTTTTCTCGTTTTCATCTTTCCCTCCTCTAGCAGCTTTTATTCTTCTACAGTATCGTTTTCTGCTTCCAAATCTACCGAACCAGCTTCTTCCATGGCTTCAAATTCGCTAGCAGACTTGATATCGATACGGTAACCAGTCAAGTGAGCTGCCAAGCGAACGTTTTGCCCACGACGACCGATGGCAAGAGAAAGCTTGTTATCTGGAACAACCACCAAGGCACGTTTGCTGTCGTTTTCGTCAAAGATAACTTGGTCAACCTCAGCAGGAGCGATGGCATTGTAGATAAATTCAGCTGGATCTGCTACCCACTCGATAACATCGATATTTTCTTCGATTGGCACCATACGGTCGCTCTTGGCATCGTAACGAGCTGGGTGGAATTTGCTAGTAATCTTCTTGATATTAGCACCACCACGTCCAACGATTGTTCCGATAGCGTCCACGTTTGGATTATGACTGCGAACAGCAACCTTAGTACGGTCACCAGCTTCACGAGCCACGCTCATGATTTCAACAGTTCCATCATAAACTTCTGGAATTTCTTGCTCCATCAAGCGTTTGATCATTTCTGGATGGCTACGGCTAACAAAGACGTTGACACCACGAGGGTTGTCTTCAACCTTGTAAACATATACTTCGATACGATCATGAGAAGCAAAAACTTCTCCAGGAATTTGGTCTTGTTTTGACAATTGGGCTTCGATGCTACCAAGGTTAACATAAATGAAGCGGTTGTCAAAACGTTCTACTGTACCTGACATGATTTCTTGTTCATGCTCTTTGTAAGTATTGTAAGTGATGGCACGTGTTTGCTTGCGCATTTTTTCCATGATGGTTTGTTTGGCAGATTGGGCTGCTACACGACCAAACTCAGCAGGTGCTTCTTCAAACTTGATTTTGTCACCAAGTTCATAGGCTGAATTAATGGCAAGAGCATCTTTCAAGCTGATTTCCAAACGGCTATCAAATACTTCATCAACCACTTCACGGACAGTATAGACTGTAAAGTCACCTGTCTTTTCATTGAAGTCAATAGCTACGCTGTCAGATTGACCATAGCGTCTGCGATAAGCGGAACGAAGCGACTCTACTACTGCGTCGATGATATCTTCTTTTTTGATTCCCTTGTCTTCTTCCAAAATGCGGAAGGCCTCTAGCATTTCTTTACTCATGTTTTCTTCACTTTTGAATCCTCAAAAGCTATCCTTTCTTTTTCTATAATTTAACTGCTAAACGTGCTTTTGATACTAAACTGTATGGAATTTGGACAGTTTTCTTACGCGTCTTGTCCATATATTCAATGGTCAACTCATCCTCTTCAAAGGCCACCAAGGTTCCTTCAAAGACCTTTTGCTTATCGATGGCTTGGTAGAGCCCGACATGGATGTATTTCCCAACCGCTCCAGCGACGGCATCCTTGGTTTTCAAAGGACGTTCCAAGCCTGGACTGGTGATTTCTAGGAAATATTGTTCTGGGAAGGGATCTGGCTTGATGGTATCTAGGACAGGACTGATCATTTCTGTCAAGTCCGCCGTGTCGTTCAAGGTAATTCCTTCAGGTTTATCTACAAAAATACTGAGAATCATGTCACTGCCAATCTTTCCATACTCGATATCCACGAGTTCGAAAGGTGCTTGGATGACAGGTTCTACAACTTCTCTGACTAATTCTACGATTGTTGCGATTGCGTCCACCTCCTCATAAGCAAGAGGCGAAGATATTTCCCCGCCTCACTTTTCATATTCTTACTAATAGTATAGCACGTTTGCCAACTTATGTAAAGCAAAAGCACTTATACAGCCTGATTTCAGGCTATTTCTTAAAATTCTGCCTCAACTCGGTAGATAACCTGCCCCTTGTTGGAGAATTTTTGCTCGTATTCTGTCATGACATTGCCTTCAAAATCACTGGCATGTAAGTCTAGCCAGACACCATTGAGCTTCATGCCATACTGAGAAAAACTCACTAGGCTGTACTCAAACAAGCCACGGTTATCCGTCTTGAAATGAATTTCTCCATTTTCAGGCAAGATACGCTTGAAGGTATCCAAGAAGGTCTTGTAAGTCAAACGACGCTTTTCATGGCGTTTTTTAGGCCATGGATCTGAAAAATTCAGATACAAGCGATCAATCTCACCGTCTTCAAAGTAGTCAGTCAAGTCAGAACCATCTACCCACAAGAGCTTGATGTTCGGTACTCCAACTTCAAGCACCTTGTCCAAAGCGTAGCTCAAAACAGACTTTTGAATATCAATCCCGATATAGTTGATGTCAGGATTTTGCTTGGCCATACCTGAAACAAAGGCACCCTTTCCACTTCCAACTTCCACATGAATGGGATTATCATTGCCAAACAAGTCCCGCCATTTTCCCTTGGCTTCTAAGGGATTGAGGACCACATACTGGGGATTTGCCTCTAGTAATTCTGTCGCCCCTTTACGATTTCTAACTCTCATCTTCTCTTTCCATACTTGTCTCGGAAGTGACGCAAGCCATGAATCTCCCGATTGACATTTTCTAAATCTTGGTTCATATAATACTTGGAAATCTGGCTCAAGTAAGACAATTGACCGTACCAATACAATTTATTTAATACCGTTTGATTGTACTTGTAACCGTAGTAGGTCAACCATTCCTTCCACTGATGTTCTGGAATATAATGGCAGAGCATATGGGCCACATCAAACATGCGGTCGGTCAAGCGAACCGAATCCCAATCTACCAAATAAATCAAGCCACTATCTGTCTCAATCCAATTACTATGTCGTACATCTCCATGGACAATGGTCGCATAGTCCTCTCTAAATCCTGGAATAGTCTGACGTAAATCAGCCATCACTTCACTGATAAAATGATTTTTACGCAAAGCATCTGGAGCCGTTTCCTGCCAAGACTGTAGTAAATCTACAGGTGTTTCCATGGCATATCCCAAACGACTCAACTGTGTCATCAAAGGACGTGAGCGATGAAGGCGGGTTAAAATATTGACGATTTGTTTACGATTCATATCATAGGGGGTCAATATCTTGCCTGTCAACCATTCTTGAGCACACATATCACGCCCATCTGCCAAACGGCGACTCCATAATAATTGTGGAGCAATTTGTTCTCTAGCTAGACCAGGTAGGATTGGAGAGGTGTTCATTTTTACAAAGATACGCTTCCCATCAGGATAGCTACCCATATAAGCCTTGCCACTTTTCCCAGGTATGGGAGTCAGTGTTAGCTCATTATCACCCAAATCCATTTCTTTCCTCCGTATAAAGTTTCCTTACTATTCTACTAGTTTTTGCCCTATTCGTCAACCGCTCTAACCCGATTCTCAAAGAAAAGCCTCTGGATTGGCTTAGGTATCATTATAGAAAGAAAAGGCAAGCACCATCTTCTGCTTACCTTTCATGATTTTTATAAATAATATAAGAGTGGCCAAGCATTGTAAAACATGTGAACTAGAGTAGAAACCCATAGGTTTTGGCTCTTTTTATAAGCAAAGCCCAGTAACAAGCCCCCAAGTAGATAAAAAATAAACGAAGGGACATTAGAAGGTCCATGCATAAAAGAAAAGAGAGAGGAAGTTAGCACAAGCCCTAACCAAGAATTGTCAAAAACCGCACCTTGAAGAAGTCCTCTGAAAATGAGTTCCTCCTGGATGGGGCCAAAAACTGAGGAAGTCAAAATCAAAGACAGGGAAATTCCTCTGCTGACTTCCGCCAAGTGTTGAACTCCTGCGCCAGAAGAAATAGCGAAGAAATGAATATAAACCAGCGTCTCAAGCACACTTAGAAGAAAGATTGCAATGAAAAGTAAAAGTTGTTTCCTGCTTAACATCCCAAAAGAAATCATTTCAAACTTTCTAGCATAAACAACACTCACCAAAGTTACAAGAAGACTTACAATAATCAGTGCAGGCTCATTTTGAAAAAAATCCCCATGGTTAATCGTATAAGGAACTGTAATGACGATTATTAGTACTAAAAATCCAAAACAAAAGGCATGAAATTTATCAAAAAACTCCATAAAACTAGCCTCCTCAACAAACAAACTTCCCTACAAGTCATCCTTTAGCTCTAACCTTTCCAAAACAAACCATTTTAGTAAGCAAAATCCGACCACATAACCAGCCCCTAAGAAGATAGCCATTAAAGATAGCATGGGATTTAGGAAATAAAAGACCACCACAGATACAAAGGTTAGCACAAAAACATTAAAGGCAATGGTGTCAGAAGCCAAGACTAGAATATAGGGTGTCAACCAGTCTAAGGTTTTGGAATCTAGGAAAAATAAGCGTTTATACATGATGACCTCCTCTTGCCAGACTATAGACTAGTCGCAGATTAAGAAGAAAGTTCTTCCCTACTTTTTATAATACTTCAAGCCCCAAATGAGCAGAAGCATGATAAGCAAGCAGAGAATAGCCCCAATGTAGGCAATTAATTGTTGGTAGAATTCTCCTGCTGTGATACCTCTATACAAACAGATAATAGACATAAAACCTGTCAAACCAATGAACATAAGTTGATTGGTTCTAGGATTAACCAAATCATCATCTTCAAACTTTCTTATCCTCATTTCTCTAGTGAGGTAAACAGTGACCAAAATAGAAGCCAAGTTAATAACCACTAAAAGAAATTGGAAAATTAAAGAAAAATTTAAAAACTGACGAGATAGAAATAGATAAGTAGAGACAATCAAGGGCAACTGACCTAGGAACAATCTCGCAAGGAAGATGGTCCGTTTTTTTAAAATATTTTTTTTCATAGCTTTCTCCATTACAATTAAATGATATCTAATCATTTTCTAAAATTTGATAACTTTTGTGAAATGTTTTAGCAGAAACAACTCTATGATTGGTGATATCTATATAATCACCTGGATAACCAAGAACATACATTCCATAACCAGCAAATCCTCCTCCAACTGTTCCAACTAGACCAAACTTGATATTCGTTGCGAGAGAAGTGTTAAGACCTGCCATTAGAATGCGCACATGATTATCCAACCAAACCATATAATTTTTTTGAAAAGCTTCCTCTACCCAACTTGGTTTAGGAGTTGCTTGACCAATTTCCCAAACATCAACAATTTGATTCCCATATTTTGCCTTCATAGCTTCAATCCTTTTTAAATACCATTACATGAGTTTGGAGTTCCCCCTATACCATAAGGACCACATGGTTTTGAAAAATGTATAATAGGCCACTTACCATTTAATTGATCCAAAGTTGGAGAAGGTGCTAGCCCACCCAATAAACCAGAAAACACATCTCCCCAACCTCCGAACCCTCCTTCAACCTTCGCAAGCATCTCAGTATCCATCATTTCAAATTGTGACATCGTTTTTGTATTCATAGGGAATTTAACAACGTAAAGATCTAAAATCTAAAACCATTCACCCTTACTTCCGTCTGTTCTCATATATTCTCATGATTGCAACAAGAATAGCAGCTGTCCCACTTGCCAAAGCGATAAGGGTAATGATAATGTTGAGGATTTCAGGCGTACTCCCTATTCTGTTGATAAGACGGAGTAGAGATATAACTGTCAACTGAACCAGGAGTATTGATTCTACTCTTATCAATGGAGTCAGTTGATTTTCAACCGCATATAAAAATAATGGTAACATAACACAGGCTATAGCAATCACAAACAGATTGCCCCCCGTTTCTTCTCCCTTGTTCACCACGGAAATCATGAGAAGATTCGATGCCATAATCAACGTAGAACAGATGATAAAAAAGGATTTCTTATTCATTTAATATACCTCGCATACTATGGTAAAAGTCAAACTGGACAAAGACAAACTTTAACTGTTAGCTTCTGAAAATTGAAACATTGTTTTTTTCTTCCTCTTCGTCTTCTTTTCTTTTATTTTCTTTATAATCGTTCAGCATTTCAAAACCTTTATCAAAAGCAAAAAAACCTAAACCTAAAGAAAACGGCGCTCCGACTATTTCTATAACTTTTGCTCACCTTGGCCCAAAATCTTCTGAAAAATAAGCAAGCGCCCCGACGGCTACAACTGCTAAAATTAAAAAATATGCTCCAAAATCTGCACTTTCTGTTACTCTAGCTTTTTCTGTTCTACTATTCTTACTCATGATAATTTTCCCTTCATTTTCGATTTTCTACTTCAGCTAATACTAACTATTTCCCATGCTTTTTTACCTATGCATTAACTACTATTTAATCCTCCAAAAGTGGTTAGTTTTCTCCCCTATAAGAGTTGGTATTCCACTTTCGGCTACAACCTTAACAAGGTTAGTATACTACTATTCTTTGAAATTTTCCATCCAAATCATAAATAGTCATCAAAACATCTTGAGGCGTTAAAATAATCGAAAAAGAAAGCATTTCGTAAATACTTACCCTTTTATCATTCAGTTCATATACAATTATAATCTTTTATATATAAACTAAATACACCTATTTTCTCACTCTTGTCTATAGGCAAATTCTAGCCATATGTTATTACAAACAAATAATATCATTGCACCTGTTTACCATCTATTTTTATTTATGAATTTTTTGTTTCACTTTAATCATTATAGAAGCCATAAAAAACGCGACAGCTAGCCGAATCAGTTGGTAACTTTCTTCCTCTCCTGTTTTCGGTAATAATTTTTCATTCGAAGTAATAGATTCGCTTACATAATCAGCATCCTTAACATCAGTTAAAGAAGTTTTATTTTCTTGAGCAGCATCAAAAATAGGTTTGAGAGTTTCCAATTGATTCTTATTATCTAACATTGCTAAATTGCCAGATTGAGTAGTTTTAGCTTTAATAGTTAAGTTTGTACTCTCCACTTTCCCACTATTTTCGCTATTAGAATTGGGATTATCATTGGATATTTTCATTTCGGTTCTTTTTTCATCACTCATACCTTTGCTGTCACTTACAACTTTATTACTAATACTCATGCTGTCACTTCTTGTATTCTCATCACGGACACTTTCAGTTACTGTTTCCTCAGAAGGTTTCACTGTCTCCGTTTGCTTAGGTGAGTTTCTCGAGTACATATAATCATACACCTGCTGTGCAGTTGCTCCGCCACCAACCCATCCAGATATCGGATGTCCATTTTTTAAATACAAAATTGTTGGTGTTCCTGGAATACCGACTTTTTTAAATAGAAACTCTCTCGCTTCCCCATCAAAATCCTTACCATCCAAATCATAATACTCTAACTTCTTTTCAATCAAGTTATTAAATTCTTTCAATTCAGGAGAAAATTGACGACAATGAGAGCAAGTTTTTCTACCAAAATAAATAGTATGTTCCAATTGATCCTCTGTAAAAGATTGACGAACGGCTTCAATATCTATCTTTTTAAAGTCCGTAACATTCTTCTCATACTCTTCTGGGGTTACAACAGAAGGTTTATGCTCCACCTTTTCCTTATCCGATGGCAAATCTGGTGCCACAAGAGAACTATCATTCGCCTGGATAGATGAAGTAGTAGGCTGCTCTTCTGAATATACAACACCCGTAGTAATAGATGCAAATACAAGTGGTACAAGTAATAGCGATTTTATCTTTTGATTCTTCATAAGAATACTCCTTTACATTTGTTATCTTTATCTTACCTTATTTAAGATTACAAATTCATATAAATCTTAAATGGTCATCGAAACATCTTGAATTGCAAAAACTTCATTATAAAAGGGTAAGTATTGCGAAAACACTTACCCCTTTATACTTTATTAAGCTCTACTTTTTATAATACTTCAAACCCCAAATGAGCAGAAGCATGATGGTTGAGCAGAGAATAGCGCCAATATAAGCGATTAGTTGTTGATAGGATTCTGCTACTGTGATACCTCTATACAAATAGATAATAGACATAAAACCTGTCAAGCCGATATACATAAGTTGATTGGTTCTAGGACTAACCAAATCATCATTTACTTCTATTACTTCTATTTAAGATCATGTCTTTTATGCTAATGTATGTTAACACTAAAAAACAAGTTAGGCCAATAATATTCAAAATGAATAGCAATGGGGTTAAGTCTCTAAAAAAATTAGCCACTGACATTATAATAAATACTAAAAATACTATAGTTGAAACTATCTTTTTCTTGTTCATAATTATTTACTCCATTCCAACTAAATTCAGCTTAGTAATGAAGAGCTATTTTTAACAGTATTTAGCAGCACCAGCTGCCGCTCCGCCCCAAAAACCAACAGTAGCTCCAGATACAGTACCAATGATAGGTAGCGTTACAGTTCCTAAGGCGCTACCAGCAATTCCTGTAGTCACTGCCCCTCCAACCACACCAAGTCCACATCTTATCCAACCGCCACCTTCAATACAAGCAAGCACATCAGTATCCATAATCTCAAATTGTTCCATCATTTTTGTATTCATGATAAATACTCCTTTTTTATTTTTAATTTTTGTCCTGTTGCAACTTTGACAGTTTAAGTATATCATTGTTTTTTAAAATTTTTCATCCAAATCTTGAATTGTCATCGAAACATCTTGAATTGCAAAAATTTCATTATAAAAGGGGTAAGTATTTCAAAAACGCTTACCCCTTTATACTTCATTAAGCTCTACTTTTTATAATACTTCAAACCCCAAATGAGCAGAAGCATGATGGTTGAGCAGAGAATAGCGCCAATATAAGCGATTAGTTGTTGATAGGATTCTGCTACTGTGATACCTCTATACAAATAGATAATAGACATAAAACCTGTCAAGCCGATAAACATGAGTTGATTGGTTCTAGGACTAACCAAATCATCATCTTCAAACTCTCTTATCCTCATTTCCCTAGTGAGGTAAACAGTAACCAAAATAGAAGCCAAGTTGATAACCACTAAGAGAAATTGGAAAACCAAGGAAAAATTTAAAAACTGACGAGATAGAAACAGATAAGTAGAGACAAGCAAGGGAAACTGACCTAGGAACAATCTCGCTAAGAATACATTGCGTTTTATTACAAATATTTTTTCTTTCCCAATCAGCAGAAACAATTTCTCCATTACAATTAAATGATATCTAATCATTTTCTAAAATGTTATAACTTTTGTGAAATGTTTTGGAAGAAACAACTCTATGATTTGTAAGGTCAAGATAATCTCCTAGATAGCCAAGAACATACATACTATAACCAGCGAATTCTCCTACAACTGTTCCAATCAGACTAAACTTGATATTAGTTACGAGAAAAGTATTAAGAACCACCATTAGAATGCGCAGATGATTATCCAATCAAACCATATAATTTTTTTGAAAAGCTTCCTCTTCCCAACCTCCGAAACCTTCTTCAACTTTCGCAAAATTCTCAGTATCCACAATCTCAAATTGTGACATCATTTAATATTATTAATCTAAACAGTAATAGTATCCATTTCCCTATTTTTTAAGATTTTTTATCCAATATTATATCATATTGGTTACTTACATATACTACAAGAATGATAAACAATTGTAACAGATATGAACTAAAATAGGCACCGATAGATTTTGACTCTTTTTATAAGAAAAGCCCAGCATGAAACCTCCAAATAGATAATAGATAAACGAAGGAACATCATAAGGAGCATGCAGGAATGAGAAGAGAGAGGCAGTCAGTATAAGCCCCAACCAAGAATTTTCAAAAACCGCACCTTGAAGGATACCTCTGAAAACAAATTCCTCCAGAATAGGCCCAAAAACTGTCACGCTTGCAATAAAGGATAAGGAAATTCCTGTACTAGTAGCCTCAAGGTGTTGATATCTAGCACCAGAAGAGACTGTAAAAAAACTATAATAACCTATATTTACCAGCACACAAATAAGAAAGCTTCCAATAAAAAGTAGAATTTCTTTCTTCGTTAACCTTCTTAGCGAAACCATATCAAACCATTTCGCATAGGCAACACTCAGTGAAATCCAGAAAGTCTTTGTGATAATAAATAGGTACTCATTTTGAAAAAAATCTCCTTGATTGATGGTATAACCTACTGTAGTAACTGTTATAAAGGCTAAAAATCCAACAAACACAGCATGACATTTGTTAAAAATAGTCATAAATACAACCTCTCTCTAATTGAAGTAACTAAAAACTTAAACTTCAAAAATTTTTTTCTCTATAAATACATTTTACTGATATTCCAAACATAGACAATCTAAATTTTTGTGAATTTCTACAAGAAAATTGGAATTTTTCAAATCATTACGAGCAAAGTTTGAAACTAACAAACTCCTCCACCTTACTATAAAGCACCAGAAAACGGCTAATTTCAATACTTGGGATATTTGAGACTATATAATCGAATCTAAGTTTAGAATTTCCTTTTTTTCTAGAGTAGTTCCTCAGATAACTTTACCTATCATTCGAATTTACCTAAACACAGTATAATAAAACTTTGTCTTTAACCTGAGGTGTTTTCAACTATAGTTTTATAAAAATTTAACATTGTGGTAAAATTTTTCCTGGATACGCAGGTGTATAGTTTTCACATAAAGGGAGATTCCCTCCTTTTCCCGGGTGAGTTAAAGCATATTCAAAATATCTCACCCAAGTGTCAGGATGAAATATTGAACCATGACTGTCACCACCATAAATCAATTCTAGTTCCGATAATTCTATAATAGTAACTTTTCCCATTCTATTTCCCTACTTTCTACATGGTAAAACAGGCGCCGGATAAGCTGGACCATATTCGTAACACATTGGAAGAGTAACCGAATTTGGATGACGGTGTGCTAAATATCTTCCTATTTTTTCTCCCAATTCATAAAAATTTATCAAATCGTCTCCTCCTTGTATTCTTTCTAAATTTGAATCTGTTAATACCTTTATATATTTCATTGTTTTACTCCTTCTTCTATGGTAGCTTAACACAATACCAGTGATTTCCATTATCAATCATACATTTCTCATCAGTATAACCAGCTAATATCCCATAAGCAAAAAATCCTGCTGGACCAACCCACCAAGCAATTCCGCCTTCTATATCAGAAAGTGTATCCTCATCAAGAATTTTTAAGGATACAGAAGATTGTAAAATCATGATGAATACCTCCATTTTATTTTTATTTTTATTTTTATT
>CAUUIG010000015.1:0-21119 GCA_963545095.1 uncultured Streptococcus sp. | reverse complement strand
AGGTCAAGGCAGCCTACCAGCTAGCACAAGGTCCATTCAAACAAGCCTTGGGTCTTTGGTATGCCCATGAAAAATTCTCTCCAGAAGCTAAAGCAGACGTAGAGAAAAAAGTGGCAACTATGATTGATGTCTATAAGGAACGTTTGGCCAAGAATGACTGGCTGACTCCTGAAACTCGTGACAAGGCCATCGTCAAACTTAATGTCATCAAGCCTTATATCGGTTACCCAGAAGAATTGCCAGAACGTTATAAGGACAAAGTAGTAAATGAAAATGCTAGTCTTTTTGACAATGCTCTAGCCTTTGCGCGTGTGGAAATCAAGCACAGTTGGAGCAAGTGGAACCAACCTGTTGACTACAAGGAATGGGGCATGCCTGCTCATATGGTCAATGCCTACTACAATCCACAGAAGAACCTGATTGTCTTTCCAGCGGCTATTTTACAGGCACCTTTCTATGACTTGAATCAGTCATCTTCTGCTAACTACGGTGGTATTGGAGCAGTTATTGCCCATGAAATTTCCCACGCATTTGATACCAACGGCGCTTCCTTTGATGAAAATGGTAGCCTCAAGGATTGGTGGACAGAGAGCGACTATGCTGCCTTCAAGGAGAAAACACAAAAAGTTATTGACCAATTTGATGGACAGGATTCTTATGGAGCAACCATCAATGGTAAATTGACTGTATCAGAAAATGTGGCTGACTTGGGAGGAATCGCAGCAGCGCTTGAAGCAGCTAAGAGAGAACCAGACTTCTCAGCAGAAGAATTCTTCTACAACTTCGGTCGTATCTGGCGCATGAAAGGTCGTCCAGAATTTATGAAACTTTTGGCTAGCGTCGATGTGCACGCACCAGCCAAACTCCGTGTCAATGTACAAGTACCAAACTTCGATGATTTCTTTACAACCTATGATGTCAAAGAAGGAGACGGTATGTGGCGTTCACCAGAAGAGCGCGTGATTATTTGGTAATGGATTACCGTTACCAAATGAAGTGCTAAAGAGGTTAATATGAAGAAATTTTTAATGATGCTTTCATCTATTCTTTCTATTTTTGTTTTAGCATCTTGTAGTGCAAACAAAAAAGAGAAAAAAATAGAATTTTCATCTACATTATCATCTGTATCCGAAAATGATAAGACTAGTTCTTCAACAGAAGTAAAGACTGACAATAATAGTGAATCTTCAAGCAAGGCGTCACAATTAGATGCTGAAAATAAGAAGGAAACTGGACAAGGTGTATATGAAGAAGTGATTGAACATTATAATCACTTGACAGACCTTTTAAAGCAAGGGAATAGAGAAGATTTATACGAGGAAAATAAACAACACAAGATTGCATCAGAAGAATATGGCATGATTTTCTCTCGAATGGATTATCAAAATGCACCAGTCTTTAAATATGCCCTTGTTGATTTGAATAAGGATGGTCAAGACGAGTTGCTTATTGGGGACGAAAAATTTGTTTCAGCCATTTATTATTTAGAAAATAAACAACCTAAGTTGCTTCACACAGCTTATGTAGCTTCTGCAGGTGGTTTTCGTTCCAGTTTAGTCATTTATGAAAATGGCCAAGTCATATATGCAGACTGGCAGTCAACACGACCAGAAATGAACTTAAGCCTTTATGCCTTTAATAAGGACGGAGTGCAGAAGATTAAAGAAGGGACTCTCCAAATTGGTGGGAATCAAAAGCCAGAGCAAGTCTTAGAGATTTCTTCTAATGAAGTTGATTTAGCTAAATTTGATTGGAAAGAACTCGAGCGGGTCAACTAGTACTTGATAAAATTTAAAACTAGGCTAGATTCTGACGTCATAAAATAGCAGTACACAAAAACCAAGGATAAAACATTCCTTGGTTTTTTGCGTACTAGAAGAAAGGATTGAAGGTCTTTTCTTATTTTAAAATTCATAGTAAAATATCCCTCTGTATCAAGATAACAGGAGGATTTTTATGTCTAAAAAGACTATCAACATAGGCTACGCCCGTGTATCTACTCATAAGCAAGATTTAGGATTGAAAGTGCAAATCGAAGCTCTCAAACATTGCGATAAACTTTTTATAGAAAAGGAATCTGGTGCAAATAACACTCGTCCTGAACTTACAAAAGCCTTAAAACTGGCCTCTGACTTTTCGAAAGATGGCAAGCAGGTTACTTTCACTATCTATAAGTTAGATAGACTGACTCGATCTATGTTTAAGCTGCTAGAACTTATTGAACTATTTAATGAATCTAATATTCACCTAGTCAGTTTGCATGAAAAACTAGAAACAGGTTCTCTTATTGGCAGGTTACTTTGCATCATTTTAGGCTTTGTGGCAGAAAATGAGTTGGAAAATCTGAGGTTTCGCACAAAAGAGGGACTTCGAAAAGCTAAGGAAAATGGTGTTAGATTAGGAGCAAAACGGATTTCAAAAGAAAAGGAGGAGCGGATACTTAACAAATATCTACATTCAGATATAAGCATACGTAATATTGCAAAAACTGAACAAATTTCTACATCAACCCTATATAAAGTGTTAGAACGTAATAAAGTTGCGAACAATCGTCAAAAAAAACGGAAAATCATTGCTAAAAACAGGGAAAAATGGTAGAATAAAGCCGTAAATTTGTTTCGATTAACGACCGTTTGATAAAACAGTCAAAACAACAATATAAATATTTAAAAAATGCGAGTTTAACAGTGTTTTTAACCTGTATTAGACTGGTATTTTTTGTGTATCGTTTAACGGTCGTTACGCGATACACTTAGTTCCCTATCTCTAAAGGAGATAGCTAGCTTTTGGTAACAAAAAACTTAAAAATCATTAAGATATGTAATAGTATGATAGCTGTATTGTTCCGTTAATGGATGAAGGTTCATTCAAGGCTTCTATCAAGAACATTAAATGTTTAGAGAATGAGTTGGCTCAAAATTTTGCTTTTGTGGTCTTGAAAGGAAGTTGATTTTGTTATTTTATAAGCCTAAAAAGGCAATTATATATTCCTGAGGAGGAAAAATTATGAATAAACTCACTAAACTAGGTATTGTTACCTTCTCTGCTGTCACTCTTAGTGCTGTAGTGCCAACTTTGGTGCATGCCGAGGAAAACGTTGCGCCACAGCCAAATGCTGCTGTTAAACCTAATACCGCTCAACCAACACCTGCGCCAAAACCAGCAGAAAATCCTCAACCAGAGGTTAAACCTACAGAGCAACCACAGCCTACTCAGCCAGTAAAACCAGCTGAGAACAAGCCGGTTGAAAATAAACCAGCTGAAACACCCGTTCCAGCTCCAAAACCAGCAGAAAATCCTCAACCAGAGGTTAAACCAGTAGAGCAACCACAACCTACTAAACCAGTGGAACCATCTGAGAATCCTGTAAATCATGATAACCCAGAAGTTAAACCTGCTGAAAACGTTGGATTGCCAAAGATTCCTTATCGAAAAGACCAGCCAAAACGTTGGTTTAACGGAGCAGGTCGCCCTACTCTAACAACAAACGACCTTGCTATTCCACTTCCTACTGAAAATGTAGAAAAAACATCTTACGGTTGGTGGACAGCTGAACCAGACTTGCTTCATGCAGGCTCTCATATAAAAACAAGTACTTTCAGTTCGAATTTCAATGTACCGATGTTCGAAAACGGTAAAGAGATAAACTTTAAAGATGGATTTAAAGACATGGATAGTAGGTTTAGACCTGCTCTTGTTCGAGTAAAAGTTCCAGAGTTGGAAGGAACAAACTATGAAGCTTATACAATCTTCTATGAAGTTCCTAATAAAAATGGAAATCCAACTTACGGAACAAATCAAACTCTCCAAAGTGGTAATGTCGCTTTAACTTTCAAATCAAAAGAGAAGAAAGAAGATATCCAGGTTTACACCTTAACTAAGGATAGAAAACTGGAAGAGCTTTACTATCCAAGATTCCCAAAAGAAGAAATAAATCGCTATGATGAGAAAACTAAAACTCATTCGTACTTTCTACCTGGTGAAACCTATCAAACTTACGTTTTCTTATTTAAGAACCCTGCTGAAAAACCAGCTGAGCAAGTCAAACCTGAAGTTAAGCCAAGCGAGAATCCTATAAATCCAGCCACCCCAAACAATACTCGTGTTCTTTCGAACAAAGCTGGAAGCGTTCGAGTACATGGTTCAGAAGCAACACTCAAAAATGTCAGCTATATCAAGGTAGAAGAAACCAAGCCGACTTCACTTGAATCAAAAGACTACAAGGCCTTCGACATTCATCTGTATGACGCGAATGGTAAGGCTATCCAGCCAAACGGCATGGTTCTAGTAAGTCTTTCTGCTGATAAGCCAGTTGAAAATGTCTATTATGTTGCTCCAGATGGTACTTTACAGGCATTGAAGTTCAAACAAGATACAGATAAGGTGACTTTTGAAACTAACCACTTTAGTATCTATGCTATGACTTTCAAAGTTGCTGCAAGCCGTGATAATGGAGGTAGTACAACTCCTGTTCCAGTTGTAAATAGTAATAATACAGAACAAAATGGAAATGACTCAAGTAGTACAAAAACTCAAGCTGAGCCGTTAGCAACTAAGACTGAAACTATTTCAAAACAAGTAGCTAAGACTTTGCCAAATACTGGAGAAAATAATTCAATTCTCGCTACCCTATTTGGAATGTTAACTCTAACTGCTGGATTATTTAGCTTTCGTAAGGAGTCAGAATAACCCCAATTCATAGTTTATCTATCAAATATTTTAGACTGTGAAAAAATCAATTTGAGGAGATGATTTAGAAAATCTTTTCATGATAAAACGCATAATATCAAACTTTTCTGGCTCTTGATATTATGCGTTTTTATAATTCTAAAATAGTATAAATATAGTGAGATGAAATAAAATCTGAACAAATTGATTTCTAATAATGATTTAGAAGCCAGGATGTACTATTCTAGCTTCAATCTATTATAAATTGCGAAATTTATTATCATCATCATCTTGCTAGAAAAAAGGATTAAAGGTCTTTTCATGGGCGATAGTAGTAGCTGGACCATGACCTGGATAGACATCATAGTTTGGTAGGGTGAAGAGTTGGGTCTGGATACTATGGAGGAGTTGCTCCATGCTACCAGTTGGAAGGTCGGTTCGTCCGATGGTTTCTCGGAATAGAGCATCCCCTGTTAAGACTAGGTGGGTATCAGGAAAGACGATAGAAACACCACCGATAGAGTGACCAGGAGTTGACAAGACAGTGAAGCGGAACTCTTCAATTTGATATTCCTCATGAAAGACAAAGGTGTGCTCTGCAGGTTTAGCGACCACATCTGCCATATCATCGTGGCGAGGAAGCCCAGAGAGATTATCGACAGGAGTGTAGAGCCAGCTGGCCTCACTCTCTGCGATATAAACAGGAGGATTGCCAAAAGTCTCGCGAACTAGGTCCAGACTCATGATATGGTCATAATGGGCATGGGTTAAGAGAATAGCGCAGATCGGCTTGTTGATGTTCTCTATTGTCTGACGAATGGCTTCCCAATGGCTCCCGGGATCGACAACGATGAGGTGCTTTTCACCTTCTAGGTAATAGGTGTTTTCATAGGCAACAGGATTCACGGTTTTATGGATTTTCATGTTAGCTCCAATCTCAAAGAATGCACTAATACTCTTCGAAAATCAAATCCAAACCGCGTCAACGTCGCCTTGCCGTATATATGTTACTGACTTCATCAGTTCTATCTACAACCTCAAAGCGGTGCTTTGAGCAACCTGTGGCTAGTTTCCTAGTTTGCTCTTTGATTTTCATTGAGTATAAATTAAGTATAGCACAGTTGGGGAAAATAGGTAAGGATTTAGGATGAACTTAAAAACCAGCATGACTAGATGAAGACAGGCTGGTTATCAATTTATCAATATTGGAGAGGTGTCAATTGCCCTTCATAGGTTGCATAAACCCCGTCATTAGCTTGTTTGATAGACGTGATGTTTAGAGTGCCACCGTAGTTGGCTTCTCGTTTATCGCTATATTCACTATAAGTTATCCTATTGGGCAGGTTCTGGTCGTTAGCATAGTATTGAACGACTGTTTTTTTATAGCTTTGCTGGCTGAATAGGAACAGGCAGCAAACTCCTAACACTAGGAGAGCAAAGATAGAAATAGCAGTTTTTTTCATAGGTGTTCTCCTTATAAACTAAAGGATAAAAGAAAGTATCTTGAGGATTTTTATACTCTTCGAAAATCTCTTCAAACCGCGTCAACGTCGCCTTGCCGTATATATGTGACTGACTTTGTCAGTCTTATCTACAACCTCAAATCGGTGCTTTGAGCAACCTGCGGCTAGTTTCCTAGTTTGTTCTTTGATTTTTATTGAGTATTAATTCCAAAATCCAGTCAAGGTACCAGTGTATGTGACACGAGTTCCACCGTTTGATCTTCGTACACTATCTATTTCAAGTGTTCCTTTGAAGGTTGACTGGAAACTATCATTATATTCTGAATAGTAGATAGTTGGTGGGATGTAACCATCATCGTTATAGTATCTTGTTACTGTTTTACTATAACGATGAGAATATATACGCTCATAACGAGGACCTTCAAAGTTATTTGTTGTATTGGTTTCAGCAGCATTGATTGGAACGGCAATAGATAGAGCAGTAGCTCCTAATAGTGTTAGTACAATTTTTTTCATAGGATACTCCTTTGTAAAATGACGTCATTCAAATATATTTACTTGAATGAAAAAGTGATAAGCATAGGGAGTTAAATTATATTTAGATTACAATATGGTTTCCGTTCTTCTGTCTCTCCTTCTATCACCTAAATAGAAAATCTAACTGTATAACATATTATAAAAAAACATTTCAGAATTGTCAAGCAATTCTGAAATGTTTTTTTCTTATTCTGTTCCAATCTAGTTTTCATATTCTTAAAAAAGTGATAAAATGGTAGGAAGAATTGGAGAGTAGAGATGCCAAAAGAAGTGAATTTAACAGGCGAAGAAGTTGTCGCTTTAACCAAAGAATATTTAACGGAAGAGGATGTTGATTTTGTCCATAAGGCCTTGGTCTATGCTGTTGAATGCCACAGTGGCCAGTATCGGAAATCAGGCGAGCCTTATATCATTCACCCTATCCAAGTGGCAGGTATTTTAGCCAAACTCAAGCTGGATGCTGTAACGGTAGCTTGTGGTTTCTTGCATGATGTGGTGGAAGATACTGATGCGACCTTGGACGATTTGGAAAGAGAGTTTGGTCCTGATGTGCGGGTGATTGTCGATGGAGTTACCAAGCTCGGTAAGGTCAAGTACAAATCTCACGAAGAGCAGTTGGCTGAAAACCACCGCAAGATGCTCATGGCCATGTCTGAGGACATCCGTGTTATTTTGGTCAAACTGTCAGACCGCTTGCACAATATGCGGACCCTGAAACATCTTCGAAAAGACAAGCAGGAGCGTATTTCCAAAGAAACCATGGAAATCTATGCCCCGCTTGCCCATCGTTTGGGGATTTCCAGTGTCAAATGGGAATTAGAAGACTTGTCTTTCCGTTATCTCAACCCAACGGAGTTTTACAAGATTACCCATATGATGAAGGAAAAGCGCAGAGAGCGTGAGGCCTTGGTGGATGAGGTAGTCACAAAATTAGAAGACTATACGACGGATCGTCACTTGAAAGGGAAGATTTATGGTCGTCCCAAACATATTTACTCGATTTTCCGCAAAATGCAGGATAAGAGAAAACGGTTTGAGGAAATCTATGACCTGATTGCCATTCGTTGTATTTTGGATACCCAAAGTGATGTTTATGCCATGCTTGGTTACGTGCATGAGCTTTGGAAACCGATGCCAGGTCGTTTCAAAGACTATATCGCCAACCGCAAGGCCAATGGTTACCAGTCTATCCATACGACTGTCTATGGGCCAAAAGGACCGATTGAGTTCCAGATTCGGACTAAAGCCATGCACGAGGTGGCTGAGTACGGGGTTGCGGCTCACTGGGCTTATAAGAAAGGCATTAAGGGTCAGGTCAACAGCAAGGAATCAGCTATTGGGATGAACTGGATCAAGGAGATGATGGAACTCCAAGACCAGGCCGATGATGCCAAGGAATTTGTCGATTCAGTTAAGGAAAACTATCTGGCTGAGGAGATTTATGTCTTTACCCCAGATGGAGCTGTCCGTTCTCTTCCCAAAGATTCAGGACCGATTGATTTTGCCTACGAAATCCATACAAAAGTTGGGGAAAAAGCAACTGGTGCCAAGGTCAATGGTCGTATGGTTCCACTGACAACCAAGCTCAAGACAGGGGATCAGGTTGAAATTGTCACCAACCCCAACTCCTTTGGACCGAGTCGTGATTGGCTCAATATGGTCAAGACCAGCAAGGCGCGCAATAAGATTCGTCAGTTTTTTAAAAATCAAGATAAGGAATTGTCTGTCAACAAGGGTCGTGAAATGTTGATGGCCCAGTTCCAAGAAAATGGTTATGTGGCTAATAAATTCATGGACAAGCGCCATATGGACCAAGTTCTACAAAAGACCAGCTACAAGACAGAAGAATCTCTCTTTGCGGCTATTGGTTTTGGAGAAATTGGTGCTATTACCGTCTTTAACCGTCTGACTGAAAAGGAACGTCGTGAAGAAGAACGTGCCAAGGCCAAGGCTGAAGCAGAAGAACTTGTCAAAGGTGGAGAGGTCAAGGTTGAAAACAAAGAAACCCTCAAGGTTAAGCATGAGGGTGGAGTAGTCATTGAAGGTGCCTCAGGCCTCCTAGTGCGGATTGCTAAGTGTTGTAACCCCGTGCCTGGTGATGACATTGTTGGCTATATTACTAAGGGGCGTGGTGTGGCTATTCACCGTGTGGACTGTATGAACCTGCGCGCCCAAGAAAACTATGAGCAACGTCTCCTTGATGTGGAGTGGGAAGACCAGTACTCTAGCTCAAATAAGGAGTATATGGCTCATATCGATATTTATGGCCTCAACCGTACAGGACTGTTGAATGATGTACTGCAAGTCCTCTCAAACACAACCAAGAATATTTCAACAGTCAACGCTCAACCAACCAAGGATATGAAATTTGCTAATATCCATGTGTCTTTTGGCATTGCTAACCTCTCGACGCTGACAACAGTTGTGGACAAGATTAAGAGCGTGCCAGAAGTTTATTCTGTCAAACGGACCAACGGCTAATTGTACTAGAAAGGCTATTATGAAAATCATTATCCAACGGGTTAAAAAGGCCCAAGTGAGTATCGAAGGGCAGGTTCATGGGAAAATCAATCAGGGACTCTTATTGCTGGTTGGTGTTGGACCAGAGGACCAAGAGGAAGATTTGGACTATGCTGTGAGAAAGCTTGTCAATATGCGGATTTTTTCAGACGCAGAAGGCAAGATGAACCTGTCTGTCAAAGATATTGAAGGAGAAATCCTCTCTATTTCTCAGTTTACCCTCTTTGCGGATACTAAGAAAGGCAATCGTCCAGCCTTTACAGGTGCAGCCAAGCCTGATATGGCATCAGATTTCTATGATGCTTTCAATCAAAAATTAGCGCAAGAAGTGCCCGTTCAGACAGGCATCTTTGGAGCGGATATGCAGGTTGAGCTGGTCAATGATGGACCAGTTACTATTATTCTTGATACTAAAAATAGATAAGAAAGACCAAGCCCAGTAAGCTTGGTTTTTCTCATCTATCATAACATACTCCAAAATGGAATCGGTTCTTGATAGGCTTTAGGGAAATCTTGTTTCAGGATTTGACAGGTGCGATAGGAAGGGATGAGATGTCCTAGGATGAGGAGACTTCCCTGAAGGAAAAGTGGGATACCACTTAAACATATCAAGGAGAGAATGATCAGGCTATCCCATAGGAGGATTTGTAAGGCAAAGCGCCAGAATCTTGGTCTAATCTGGGAATAGAGTTGACTAAAGTGGTCACAAAGTTGGTTAGAAAGATAGGTCAATAGTACAGGATGAAAGAAAATGAGCCAACCGCTATAAATCAAAATCCAGTCCCAAGTAAGCCCCTCTTTAAATGTCAAAAATGCCAGCATGATTCCATCAATGACAAGGAGTTGAATGGTTTTGATGAAGATGATTTTTTTCATGATAAAACCTCCTTTTCCTTAGAGACACTCCCATAAAGAGATGTGTTTATCGTAAAAGTCTGGATAGTGTTCTCTTAGGTAGTCAGCCGTTCTATAATATAAAGTAGAATGACAAGCAGTGATGAATGGCATAAGAGAGTAAAAACGCTGAGAACTAATGAAGGCTAAGAGCACAAATAATATAAAGTCGCTGATGAGCACCCCTAAATAGTAGAAGCGAATCTTTTTATTGATTTTAGGATAAATCTCAGCGAATTGATGTTTGAGTCGGACAACCAAGCGAAATAGCAGGAGTCCTTGAGCAAGGAGGAAAATAAAACCAGAGAGCAAGAGCAACTCCAAAGATGTCTCGGGTCTAGTGATAAAAAATGCAAATAGTAGCAAATCGATGACTGCAATTGTTGTAAAATGGAGTCTAAAGAGTTTTTTCATAAGATGACCTCCCTCTTTTATCTAGCTTCATTCTACTCCAAAAGAATGGAAGTTACAAGTAAAATGATAAAAAATTTTAGTAGGGAGATTCTATTAGATTTCTTTATTTGATTTCCCTCTTATTGTTCCACCTCTTCATCATTCCAGACAAATAAAGCTCCGATTGCATTGAGTATATAAAAGATGTATTTTCCGATATTGGCAAAGTTTCCTTGAATGCCAGCCTTTGTCAGCTGAACGAAATTGTAAATCAACCAAAAGCTCCACTGAGTTGTTAATTTCAATGCGTTCAAAGCATTGGCAATGAGGGACAGTGCAAAGGCAATAGTTGTTACGTAGGCAAGAAGACTCATCTTTCCTCCATAGCCGATATAGTTTGTCACAAAGGCAAAGAGGAAGGCGATGATGGAAATGATGATGGCCGCCAATTTTATCTGTTTTTGGCTCATTTGGTTGGGTCTGCCTTCCTGCGAAACTTCCCATTTCTTAATCGCAAAGGTATAAATGAGGAAGGTGACGGGATAGGTGATGATGGCCGCCTTATTTCCAAGGATATAGTCAATGGTACCAGACAAAATCGTATTGATAATGCCAAAGTAATTTCCCCACTTGCTTAATTTTCCCGTGAAACGAGTGGACAACATGGAAATCCCAACGTTGGTTACGGAAATCAATCCAAAGGGTACAAGAGCAGTCCATGGTCCCCAGTCTACAAATTTGTCGAGACGAGAGTTGAGGTAACCAGATGCAATCGCAATCCCAACGACCAAAGCAACCCCGAAGAGGTCAAACCATTTGGATGTCGCAAAAATTTTTAGTGATTTTTTCATATATTAAAATATCTTTCTTTTTTACAAATATTGTACAACTAAATGAAAGTAAAATCAAATGATAGAAATAAAACCCTGAAAATAAAACTTTCAGGGTTGGTTGGGGTATTTGAGAAGTTAGTCGATTTTTTCGACATAGAGTTGTTTGGCAATGTCCATATTTACTTGTAAATCCTCTTCTTTACTGAGGATAGTGAAAGTATTGCTGAAGCCATCAAACTGCTGGACTTGGAGCTGGTCACCGATGTGAAGTGAGTGCTTATCCAGATAATGGAGAATGTCAAAACTATCGTGAACACGAGTCAGGCGATAGGAGCCAGCTTCCTTGATGTCAGCTAGTGGCAGGTTATTGATTTCAACCAGAAGTTCCCCCTTGGCAGGAATGGTTCCGCCGTGGGGGCAGGTTTTAGGGAAACCTAGCAATTTATCCAATCTCTCCACGAATAGCTCAGAGACAGTATGTTCCAATACCTCAGCTTCCTCGTGAATCTGGTCACTCGTATAGTCTAAATGATGAACTAGAAAAACTTCAATCAAGCGATGTTTACGGTAGAGCTCAGAAACAAGCTTGAGTCCAAGGTCAGTCAGTAGATAGCCACATTCCTTATCCTTGAGGATGAGATTTTCACTCTTCATCCGTTTAATCATTTCAGTTACGGCAGGGGGAGAGACTTGCATGCGAGCCGCAATTTCCTTGTTGGTAATCTTATGCAGGTCTGTGCCAATTTCATAAATACATTTTAGATAGTCTTCTTTATTCGGGGTCATTCGTTTCCTCTTGTCTAATATCTTTATCTAGTATATCAAAAAAAGCTAGATTTCTCTAGCTGTGACTTTTTATGTTATACTTATTGCAAGAGAAAAAACGAGGAGATGAATATGACAAAAATAGCTCTTCTTTCAGATATTCATGGAAATACTACAGCCTTGGAGGCTGTTTTGGAAGATGCTCGGCAGCTAGGAGTGGATGAATACTGGCTTTTGGGAGATATTCTTATGCCAGGAACAGGGCGTAGAAGGATTTTGGACTTGTTGGCTGAGTTACCGATTACAGCTAGAGTTTTGGGAAACTGGGAAGACAGTCTTTGGCATGGTGTCCGTAAGGAATTGGATAGTACTCGCCCCAGTCAACGCTATCTCTTGCGCCAGTGCCAGTATGTTTTAGAGGAAATTTCCCTAGAAGAAATTGAACTGCTCCACAATCAACCTCTCCAGCTCCATCGTCAGTTTGGGGATTTGACGGTAGGAATTAGCCATCATCTGCCTGATAAGAACTGGGGTAGAGAGTTGATTCATACTGGAGCGCAAGAGGATTTTGACCGCTTGGTGACCAATCCGCCTTGTGATATTGCTGTTTATGGTCATATTCACCAGCAGTTGCTTCGTTACGGGACTGGTGGGCAATTGATTGTCAATCCAGGTTCGATTGGGCAACCTTTCTTTCTAGATGCCCAGTTGCGGAAGGACTTGCGGGCCCAGTATATGATTTTAGAGTTTGATGGCAAGGGCTTGGTAGATATGGACTTCCGACGGGTAGACTACGATGTGGCAGCTGAATTGCAGCTGGCTAAAGACCTGAAACTCCCTTATTTTGAGGTTTACTATGAAAGTTTGGTCAATGGTATCCACCATACTCATCATCAGGAATTTCTGAGAGAATTGGCCCAGAAAGAGGGCTATGATAGGGAGTTAGATGCCTGGTTGAAAAGTGGTAACGATTGACATTACAACTAAAAAGGGTATAATAAAAGAAAAAGAAGAGTAGAGGCAGGGTAGCCTCGTAAAAAGGAGAAGAGGATGCAAATTCCAAGTAGATTTACCATTGCGACTCATATGCTGATAATCATTGCCCTCGAGGGGAAGGAAAGCAAGGTGACCAGTGATTTTCTGGCTGCTAGTGTCGGGGTCAATCCTGTCATTATCAGAAAAACCTTGTCCCAGTTGAAGAAGGCAGAGCTGATTTCAGTCGCGCGCGGAACAGGGGGAACAGAGATTGTTAAGGATCTCAAAGACATTAGTCTATTAGATGTTTATCAGGCGGTCGAGTGTCTTGGTAAGACTGGTCAACTCTTCAGTTTCCATGACAATCCAAATCCAAATTGCCCAGTTGGAGCTCATATTCATGATGTTTTGGATCAAAAATTGGAGAGAATTCAGTTGGCTATGGAGGCAGAGCTTGGTCAGACCAGTCTAGAACAAGTCGTGGCCGATGCAGAGAGTCAGATGAAGGAGTGATTTTTTCTATAAAACAAGAAAAGCTTATGAGAAGGTTTTTATACTCAATGAAAATCAAAAAGCAAACTAGGAAGCTAGCCGCAGGTTGCTCAAAGCACTGCTTTGAGGTTGTAGATAGAACTGACGAAGTCAGTAACATATATACGGTAAGGCGACGTTGACGTGGTTTGAAGAGATTTTCGAAGAGTATTACCTTTTCATAAGCTTTTTATCTATTTTTCCATGCTTGGTAACGGGTATCAATCAATAACTGGGTAAGGCGTCCCATGGTTTCCCTTTCTTCTTGGGTGAGGGATTGAGCTTGGACAAAGAGATGATGAATGTGTTCAAGCGCCTTTAAGGAAGATAGGTCATTGATAGAGGTGATACCAGCATCTAGAATGGTGTCAAAGAAGAGGTCGAAATAGAGCTGGAGTTCTTCGTCAGGGACTGTGGCTACCCACTCCTTGAAGGTTGTGTCGACTTGTTGGCTATCACTGTTGGTCTTATCCAGTTGGACAAAGTGCTTGTCCTCAATTTGCCAACTAAAGGTATCATGCTGGGCGATACCACCTAAGGCAGTGCTGTGCACGATGATTTGGTGGTTAGGGATTTCCATCATCATACCGACAATGGACCCTTGTGGGATGAAGACCTTGGTTCTATCCATTATCCTTTGATAGCCCTCGGTTTGTGTCAGTTCTTTGTGGAGACCAGGCGCATCAAAGGTATAAACTGCTGTGATTTGATCCTGTAAGCTTTGCTCAATTTGGCTAGCAGCATAGATGGCTAGATTTCCTCCCTTGGAATGCCCAGCCAGAATGACCTTTTGCTTAGGATGGTGGGCAAAAAAGTTCTTTAAATAGCGGAGGGCGTGCTTTTGAGCAGGAATTTCCTTCATATAGGTCAGGTGGAAATCTTCCTTCCAGCCAATGATACTGTCATCTGTCCCACGAAAGACAATCAGATAGGTATCGAGAGTGAGGCGGTAGGTCATAGCCGCAAATTGCTTTTGTAGTTCAAGGTCGATGTCATTAATAAAATGGGAGAGTTTGCAATTTTTGAAGCGTTTGTGTTGAGCCAATTCATCCAATAACTGGAGTCGATTTTTGCTGGTCAACATGTTAGGTTCTCTTGGAACCAGAGGTGCCAGGTCTAAAATACGCTGAGGAGTTGTGGAGACCAGATTATCAAAGGAGAGGTAGGTGGTTTCTGTTAGGGCTAGAATGTCTAACTCATTCAATGGAAAGTCGTAAAAGGAATCGTGTGCGACATCTTTTAGATAATCAAAAATATTGGCCATAAGAACTCCTTTCTTTTTATTTATCTTATCAAATCTCCCTCAAATTAGCTAGTAGGATTGCCTGTCTCTGCTGGTTAAAAATAGGCTATGTCCAATTCAGTTTCAGGCCTTCTAGCATGGAAAAATCTGTTATAATAATAGAAAAGGAGGAGCGCATGCACAAGATTTTATTAGTAGAAGATGATCAGGTCATTCGTCAACAGGTCGGGAAAATGCTCTCTGAATGGGGATTTGAAGTGGTTCTGGTAGAAGACTTTATGGAAGTTTTGAGTCTTTTTGTCCAGTCGGAGCCTCATCTGGTCCTCATGGATATTGGACTGCCCTTGTTTAATGGCTATCACTGGTGTCAGGAAATTCGCAAGATTTCCAAGGTCCCCATCATGTTTCTGTCTTCGAGAGACCAGGCTATGGATATTGTCATGGCAATCAATATGGGGGCGGATGACTTTGTGACCAAGCCTTTTGACCAGCAGGTTCTTTTAGCCAAGGTTCAGGGCTTGTTGCGTCGTTCCTATGAGTTTGGGCGTGACGAGAGTTTACTGGAATATGCTGGTGTTATCCTCAATACCAAATCCATGGATGTACATTATCAAGGGCAAGTCTTAAATTTGACCAAGAATGAATTCCAGATTTTACGCGTGTTGTTTGAGCATGCGGGCAATATTGTAGCGCGTGACGACCTTATGCGGGAACTTTGGAATAGTGACTTTTTCATTGATGATAATACCCTCTCTGTTAATGTGGCTCGTTTGCGTAAAAAATTGGAAGAGCAGGGCTTGGTAGGATTTATCGAGACCAAGAAAGGGATAGGGTACGGACTGAAGCATGCTTGATTGGAAACAATTTTTTCTAGCCTATCTGCGCTCCCGTAGTCGTCTGTTTGTCTATCTGCTTGCTTTAGCATTTCTGGTCTTACTCTTTCAGTTTTTATTTGCCAGTTTGGGAATTTACTTTCTCTACTTTTTCCTCTTGTGTTGCTTTGTAACCATCTTATTTTTCACTTGGGACATATTGATGGAAATGCAGGTTTATCGCAAGGAACTTCTCTATGGAGAGAGGGAAGCCAAGTCTCCTTTGGAAATAGCTTTAGCAGAAAAATTAGAAGCGCGTGAGATGGAACTCTATCAGCAGAAGTCAGATGCAGAAAGAAAATTGATGGATTCGCTGGATTACTATACCTTGTGGGTCCATCAGATTAAGACCCCTATTGCAGCTAGTCAACTCTTAGTTGCAGAAGTAGCAGACCGCCAACTGAAGCAACAGTTGGAACAGGAAATTTTCAAAATCGACTCCTATACCAACCTAGTTTTACAGTATCTGCGTTTAGAGAGCTTCCATGATGATTTAGTCTTAAAGCAGGTTCAAATTGAGGACTTGGTCAAGGAAATAATTCGTAAATATGCTCTTTTCTTTATTCAAAAAGGCTTAAATGTCAATCTACATGACCTTGATAAAGAAATCGTGACGGATAAAAAGTGGTTACTAGTGGTTATTGAGCAAATCATCTCAAATAGTCTCAAGTACACCAAAGAAGGTGGTCTGGAGATTTATATGGACGGCCAAGAGCTCTGTATCAAAGATACGGGAATCGGGATAAAAAACAGTGATGTCCTCCGAGTCTTTGAACGTGGATTTTCAGGATATAATGGACGTCTGACCCAGCAGTCATCTGGACTTGGTCTCTATATATCTAAGAAGATTTCTGAAGAACTAGGTCACCAGATTCGTATCGAGTCTGAGGTTGGAAAAGGAACGATAGTACGGATTAGATTTACTCAAGTGAACTTAGTCCTTGAGTGAGAAGAATTACTAAGAGCTCAGGATAAAACAACTGGGCTTTTTTATCTTTAACTGTATATCCGAGTGAATTATTTTATTTAGTAGAAATATGGTTTCCTCACAAAAATGTAAGATTACTATTTTAAATGTAAGCTAACTGTACGATATAACAGTAATATTTCTGATAAAATTTAAAAATGAGAAAGAGGAGATGTGTGAAAAAGTTTAATACTTTTCAACTCAAAACGTTTTTTATTCTTCGGATAAGGAATCTAAAATTTCTTGCTTTTCATATCTATTAAATTGATAGATTTCTTCAGAGAAAGACTGTAACATTTTTGATATAATGTTAGGGATAGACTGACGGATACTTAAAGGATAATTTTCAAAAGAATAACAGGTGAGAATTAAAAATATGTAAGATTGTACAGAAGTCTCTCTACCATTATCCATGCAGAAATAAAATTATATGAAACAAAAGGAGTAACCGATGACCGGAAACTATTCAACACGTGAATACCGTGAGAAATTATATGATGATCTTCATGTTCGATTAAGAGATACAGTGATTTTGATGTGTGCGATTTTTATTGCCTCTATCGGACTAAATATGAATTCAACAGCTGTCATTATTGGAGCCATGCTGATTTCCCCTCTTATGACACCGATTGTTGGACTGGGATTCGGTTTAGCTATTTTTGATACGCGTTTAATCAAGCAATCTCTAGAGGTTTTATTTACTCAAGTATTGGTCAGCTTGCTTGTCTCGACTCTGTATTTCTGGATTTCTCCCTTATCTTATGCAAGTAGCGAGTTGATTGCACGAACCTCTCCAACCATTTGGGATGTTCTCATTGCTATTGCTGGTGGGATAGCAGGCGTAATTGGGTCAAGGAAAAAAGAAGCAAACAATATCGTGCCAGGAGTAGCCATTGCAACAGCTCTGATGCCACCTATCTGTACTGCAGGCTATGGTTTAGCTAATGGAAATGTACGATTTTTATTTGGAGCTCTTTATCTTTTCTTGATCAACTGTGTCTTTATCATGCTAACCAACATTGTTGGAACAAGAATTTTGATGAGAAAATCTCCCTTAAGTTCATTTAAAGAGCTAAACATTAAAATGAGAATTGGGTTGATATCCTTGATTGTATTATTGGTTCTTCCAGCCAGCTATTCAGCAGTCACTCTGACGATAGATCAAGCGCGAAAAGAAGGAATCAAACAGTTTGTAGGAAAAGAGTTCGCCAATCATACGGTCATCAATCAAGTCTACAAGTCAAGGAACAATGAATTGGTCTTGACGGTTGTTGGAGATCCGATTTCAGAAGAAGAATTAGAAACGCTCCACCAAAAACAAGCCTCTTACGGTATTCAATCTGTTCAATTGAAAGTCAATCAAGTCCATAATTCGACAAAATTAGACAGTGATACGACCAAGGAATTTTATGAAACCATTAACAAGTATATCGATCAAAAACTCTCTGAAAAGGATTCACAAAAAGATATCGTAAAAGAAAATGAAGCAGACAAGGATTGAGGATATTGATCTTATCTAACTCATGAAAGCAAATCTTGGGAGGATATCATTTGTGGTGGTTTGACCAATCACTACTAGCTCAGATTAAATAAAATATAAAAAGCAACAGCTGAAATAGTTGTTGCTTTTTAGGTAGCTAGGATTTTATCCCAGGTTTCATCTCTTATTTCTCAACGCGTGATTTGTTGGCAATATCAGCTAGGATAGCTTGAACAAAGTCATCAACTGAGACAGTTTGTGTTTCTTTTTGTCCGTAGCGACGAACGTTGACTGTTCCGTCTTCCATTTCCTTGTCTCCAACAATCAATTGGTAAGGAATCTTGCTTGTTTGTGAAGCACGGATCTTGAACTGCATTTTTTCATTGCGCTCATCTACGTCTGCACGGACACCGCGGTCACGGAGTTTCTTCGCCACTTCCCAAGCGTAGTCCACGTGTTTTTCGTTAGATACTGGGATGAGGGTTACTTGGTGTGGTGCAAGCCATGTTGGGAAGGCACCCTTGTAGTTCTCAATCAAGATAGCTGTGAAGCGTTCCATAGTTGAGATAACCCCACGGTGAATCATAACTGGACGGTGCTCTTCGCCATCAGCTCCGATGTATTTAAGGTCGAAGCGTTCTGGAAGCAAGAAGTCAAGCTGGATAGTAGAAAGGGTTTCTTCTTTTCCAAGGGCTGTCTTAACTTGAATATCCAATTTTGGTCCGTAGAAGGCTGCTTCACCTTCGGCTTCAAAGTAGTCAACACCCATTTCATCAAGGGCTGCACGAAGCATGGTTTGGGCATTTTCCCACATCTCATCGTTATCAAAGTACTTGTGAGTATCTTGAGGGTCACGAAGAGAGAGGCGGAAGCGGTATTCAGTCAAGTTGAAATCTTCATAAACATCGATAATCAACTGAAGGGCACGTTGGAATTCTTCTTGGATTTGTTCTGGAGTAACAAAGAGGTGACCGTCGTTGAGAGACATTTCACGCACACGTTGAAGACCAGTGAGGGCACCAGATTTTTCGTAACGGTGCATCATACCGATTTCAGCGATACGGATTGGCAATTCACGGTATGAGTGAACATGGTGTTTGAAGACTTGGATGTGGTGTGGGCAGTTCATTGGACGAAGGACAAATTCTTCCCCGTCACCCATGTCCATAGTTGGGAACATGTCTTCTTGGTAATGATCCCAGTGACCAGAAGTCTTGTAAAGTTCAACAGAAGCAAGTGGTGGAGTGTAGACGTGTTGGTAGCCAGAAGCCAACTCTTTGTCTATGATGTAGCGTTCCAATTCACGACGGATAGTTGCACCATTTGGCAACCAGAATGGAAGTCCTTGTCCAACTTCTTGAGAAATCATGAAGAGGTCAAGCTCTTTACCAAGTTTACGGTGGTCACGTTCCTTAGCTTCTTCACGCATTTGAAGGTAGTTTTTCAAGTCTTTCTTGTCAAACCAAGCTGTACCGTAGATACGTTGCATCATAGCGTTGTCGCTATTTCCACGCCAGTAGGCACCAGCTACATGGAGAAGGTGGAAGATTTGGATACGACCTGTTGATGGAACGTGAGGGCCACGGCAAAGGTCTACATATTCACCCTGACGATAGATAGTCAAACCGCCTTCGTCTTCTGAGTGTTCTTCAATCAATTCTAATTTGTAAGGGTCATTTTTGAAGATTTCACGGGCCTCATCTTTAGTCACTTCTTCACGAATAGATGGGAAGTTTTCTTTGACAATTTTTTGCATTTCTTCTTCGATACGAGGAAGGTCTTCGTTAGAGATTTGACCAGCTGTGTTGTCAGTATCGTAGTAGAAGCCGTCTTCGATGGCTGGACCAACTCCCAAGTGAATGTCTGGGAAAAGACGACGAGCTGCTTGGGCGAACAAGTGAGCAGCTGAGTGACGCAAGATTGGAAGGGCATCTTCGTGATCAGGTGTCACGATTTCGATGCTTCCATCTTCAGTGATAGCACGAGTAGTGTCGATGAGTTTGCCGTTGAATTTACCAGCCAAGGCCTTTTTAGCTAGGGAATTGCTGATAGATTGGGCAATTTCAAAAGTTGTCACGCCAGATTCGAATTCACGAACAGCGCCATCTGGGAAAGTAATATTAATCATGATGTTCTCCTTTTTATTATTTCATAGTTTCTAAGCATTGACTTTTTTGCAGACTACTTCCTAGTCTTAATGTTCAATTGCTTTTCTTTATCAGAGAGGAAGTTTTCCATTTCCGTCAGAATGTCTATATCCAGACGTTGAGAAAGTTCTACTAGCCACCAGATATTTTCTGAAAGTTTTTGTTCCAGTGTGTAGGGTGTTTCATCATAGTAGCGTCCTTGCTTTGTCATCACCAATCGTTGGAAATTTCCAATATCATTAGACAAAGCCAAGAGGTCTTCTTCTACCGTCCACTTGGAATCATGATGCTTAACTTCCAGTTTGTGATAAGCTTGTCGGATTGCCCAACTGCGCTCCACTAATTCTTGCAACTCCATAGTCAGCCTCCTCATAAAAAATTGCGACATCCTCAAAAGGACGTCGCAACGTGGTTCCACCTTCATTTATGTTCCTCAAAAAAGAGGGACACCTCTGATTGGCTCTAACGTGGCCACCGTTTTATGTTTTCATAAAAAACTCAAGAGTAGTATCAGTTTAGGCTCTCTATGCGTTTCCAGCAACCACGCACTCTCTAGTAGAAAGGGACTAAGTGACTTGTCTCTATGGATTATTATAGCATGATTGTGAAAATTTTCAAGATATTTGTAGATTTTTTTGAATTTCCTTGTTGGAAAGGCGTTGGTAATCAGCTATGGTAATATTAGCAGAAATTGGCAATCTTAATTGTGTTAGTGAAGCAAAGAGAAAGAAAGTAAATATGTTGACAAAGATGTTAGTTATTGGTAGAATAGGGATTGTCGTAAAGACAAATAACTTCTTCTTGGTTGCAGGCATGCCAACCTGTCACTCG
>CAUUIG010000014.1:0-22020 GCA_963545095.1 uncultured Streptococcus sp. | reverse complement strand
GATGCGGAAGCACAAGCTGAGTTGATGAGCAAGTTTAAGCTTTCTGAACGTCAAAGTCAGGCTATCCTTGATATGCGTCTCCGTCGTTTAACAGGCTTGGAACGCGATAAGATTCAGTCTGAATATGATGACCTCTTGGCTTTGATTGCGGATTTAGCAGATATTCTTGCTAAGCCCGAACGTGTTTCTCAAATCATTAAAGATGAATTAGATGAAGTCAAGCGTAAGTTTGGCGACCAACGTCGTACTGAATTGATGGTTGGGGAAGTATTGAGTCTTGAAGATGAGGACTTGATTGAAGAATCGGATGTCTTAATCACTCTTTCTAACAAAGGCTACATTAAACGCCTAGATCAGGGTGAATTCACTGCTCAAAAACGTGGAGGTCGTGGTGTTCAAGGGACAGGTGTTAAGGATGACGATTTTGTCCGAGAGTTAGTGTCAACTAGCACTCATGATCACCTGCTCTTCTTCACAAATAAAGGTCGCGTCTATCGCCTCAAAGGATATGAAATTCCTGAATATGGCCGTACTGCCAAGGGATTACCAATAGTCAATCTTTTGAAATTAGATGAAGGAGAAAGTATTCAAACCATCATCAATGTTGAATCTGAACGCAGTGATGACGCCTATCTCTTCTTCACAACCCGTCATGGTATTGTGAAGAGAACTAGCGTTAAGGAGTTTGCTAATATTCGTCAGAATGGTCTAAAAGCTTTGAACCTCAAGGATGAAGATGAGTTGATCAATGTCTTACTGACAGAAGAAGATACGGATATTATCATTGGTACCAGGCTTGGTTATGCAGTTCGCTTTAAGCAATCAGTCGTTCGCGGCATGAGTCGTATCGCTACTGGTGTGAAAGGTGTTAACCTTCGTGACGGAGACACAGTTGTTGGTGCTAGTGTGATTACAGACCAGGACGAGGTTCTTATCATCACAGAAAAAGGATATGGTAAGCGCACAGTTGCGACCGAATATCCAACAAAAGGTCGTGGTGGTAAAGGGATGAAGACGGCTAATGTAGCTGAGAAAAATGGTCCTCTATCAGGTCTTTTGACCGTTAAAGGCGATGAAGACTTGATGATTATTACTGATACAGGTGTCATGATTCGAACCAACGTTGCCAATATTTCACAAACAGGTCGATCAACTATGGGAGTTAAAGTGATGCGCCTGGATCAGGATGCCAAAATTGTAACCTTTACAACAGTAGCAGCGTCAGAAAAAGAAGAAGTTGGGACAGAAAACGAAATAGAAGGTGAAGCATAATGTCTCATAAAAAGAACAAAAAGAAAACAAATCGTAAAAATTTACTAATCAATGTCTTGGCAGGATTCTTAATCCTCTTGTCACTGGCATTAATCTTTAATTCAAAAATTCGTGATATGTTCATGGTTTGGAATACTAACAAGTATCAAGTTAGCCAAGTATCAAAAGAAAAACTGGAAGAAAATCAAGATACAGAAGGTAATTTTGACTTTGACTCAGTAAAAGCCATTTCGTCAGAAGCTGTCTTATCCTCACAATGGAATTCGCAAAAATTGCCAGTTATTGGTGGAATTGCTATTCCTGAAGTAGAAATCAACTTGCCAATTTTTAAGGGGCTTGATAATGTCAACCTCTTCTATGGAGCTGGTACAATGAAGCGTGATCAAGTGATGGGGAAGGGAAACTATTCACTTGCTAGTCATCACATTTTTACAGCAGAAAATGCTAGTCAGATGCTATTTTCTCCATTATCACGCGCTAAGAATGGGATGAAAATTTATCTAACTGATAAGGATAAGGTCTATACCTATGTAATTCATGAAGTGAAGCATGTAACTCCAGATCGTGTTGATGAGATTGATGACCGTAGTGGTGTTGATGAAATCACACTTGTAACATGTGTAGACTATGATGCGACAGAGCGGATTATTGTCAAAGGTGATTTGAAAGATACAAAAGACTATTCACAAACACCTGAAGAAATCCTAACAGCTTTCAATCAACCGTATAAGCAACGTTATTAATTTTTAAAGAATCAGTAAACATTTAGTTTTACTGGTTCTTTTTATGGCTTTATAAGCAAACTATGTAATGTTAATACTCAATGAAAATCAAAGAGCAAACTAGGAAGTTAGCCGCAGGTTGCTCAAAATACTGTTTTGAGGTTGCAGATAGAGCTGGCGTGGTTTGAATTTAATTTTCGAAGAGTATAAATCAATACAAATGTTATAAATTTAAGAAAATGATTACCTATTAAAATATTTTATGTTATAATGATAAATATAAAAAATTAGGAGATGTTTATGAGTTCTTCAGAGTTTATTTCGAAGATAGATTATTATTGCCACAAGAAAGAAAGTCTTTTCAATCAAAGTAAGTTCAAGTATGCTATTCGTTCCATGTTTGCAGGTGCTTTTTTAACCTTCAGTACAGCTGCTGGGGCTATTGGTGCGGATTTATTAAATAATATTGTTCCAAATAGTGGATATTTCCTTTTCCCATTTGTTTTTGCTTGGGGGTTGGCCTATATCGTCTTTCTAAATGCAGAATTGATAACTTCCAATATGATGTACTTAACAGCTGGAGTGTTCTTGAAAAAGATTGATTGGAAAAAGGCAATGATTATTTTACTCTATTGTACTTTGTTTAATCTCATCGGTGCCTTGATAGCTGGATGGGCCTTTGCCAACTCGTCAGCCTTTTCCCATTTGACTCATGATAGTTTCCTTCCTAAGCTTGTAGCCAAGAAATTGGCGCGTCCAAGTGATTTAGTCCTGCTTGAGGGAATTATTGCCAATGTATTTGTAAATATTGCTATTCTTTCATCTATACTAGTCAAAGATGGTACTGCCAAACTATGGATCATTTTATCAGCTATTTCCATGTTTGTTTTCTTGTCCAATGAGCACATCGCTGCCAATTTTGCTTCCTTTAGCATTATGAAATTCAGCATGATTGCTGATCAAGTACCTCACTTTGATCTTCCAAATATCCTTCGACATTGGGGTGTAACCTTTATTGCTAACTTTATAGGTGGAGGTCTTCTGATTGGTTTACCGTATGCCTTTCTAAATAAGAATGAAGATACTTATGTCGATTAAGAAGAATCAGAGTGGGGGTGCGGAGAAATCATTTTGTTCTATTTAGTAATAAATATATTAAGTAGAACAAAAATGATTCTACTCAATCTCTAGATTCGGACAATTAAAAATTCTAAAGCTTGTTATTAAAACAATGTAAACGATTGCTGAATTTTTAAATTGGGGAAAAATACAGTCATGAAAGGCTTTTCTTTATATCGATTTTATGTTATAATTATCACAAATAAAAGTTTTAGGAGTTTATTATGGTTTCTTCAGAATTTATCTCAAAGATTGAATTTGCTTGTAAGAAGAAGGAAAGTCTTTATAGTCAAAGTAAATTTAAGTATGCGATTCGTTCTATGTTTGCAGGTGCTTTTTTAACCTTCAGTACAGCTGCTGGTGCAGTTGGGGCTGACTTGATTAATAAAATTGCACCAGGTAGTGGACGCTTCCTCTTCCCATTTGTCTTTGCTTGGGGATTGGCCTACATTGTTTTCTTGAATGCCGAGTTGGTAACATCCAACATGATGTTCTTGACTGCTGGTAGTTTCTTGAAAAAAATCTCTTGGAGAAAAACAGCTGAGATTTTACTTTACTGTACCTTGTTCAACCTTATCGGAGCCTTAATAGCAGGGTGGGGCTTTGCTCATTCAGCAGCCTATGCACATCTGACACACGATAGTTTCATCTCAGGGGTTGTTGAGATGAAGTTAGGCCGTTCAAATGAATTAGTCTTGCTTGAGGCTATTTTGGCAAATATTTTCGTAAATATTGCGATTCTTTCATTTGTTTTGGTCAAAGATGGTGGTGCCAAACTTTGGCTTGTGTTGTCAGCTATTTACATGTTTGTATTCTTAACAAACGAGCACATTGCGGCGAACTTTGCTTCTTTCGCGATTGTAAAATTCAGTGTTGCTGCTGATTCAATTGCTAACTTCGGTGTTGGAAATATGCTTCGTCATTGGGGTGTAACTTTCATCGGAAACTTGATTGGTGGTGGTCTCTTGATGGGTCTTCCATACGCCTTCCTCAATAAAAACGAAGATACTTATGTAGATTAAGAAAATGAGCACGATTAAGTCGTGCTTTTTTCGTTTTTAAAATAAGGTAATAGCTGTTTCTTATATTAAAATATAGAAAACTGATATTGGTAAACTATACCTTAAGGTGCTACAATATCCTTAATGAAACTATGTGGAGGTCGTTTTATGACTCGTGATTTTAAATTTGAAACTTTGCAACTACACGCTGGTCAAGTTGTGGATCCAGCTACCAAGTCTCGTGCAGTGCCGATTTATCAGACAACATCCTTTGTTTTTGATGATACGCAAGAAGGTGCGGATCTTTTTGCCTTGAGAAAACCAGGGAATATCTATACTCGTATTACCAACCCTACAACAGCTGCCTTTGAAGAAAGAATCGCTGCTCTTGAAGGTGGTGTTGGAGCTCTTGCAACAGCATCAGGTATGGCAGCAGTGACTTATACGATTTTGGCACTTGCCCATGCTGGTGATCATGTTGTAGCAGCATCAACTATTTACGGTGGAACCTTCAATCTCTTGAAGGAAACCCTTCCTCGATATGGTATCATAACAACCTGTGTGGACGTGGATAATTTGGAGGAAGTGGAAGCAGCTATCAATGACAATACCAAGCTTGTTCTGATTGAAACCTTGGGGAATCCCTTGATAAACATTCCTGACTTGGAAAAATTGGCTGAGATTGCGCATAAGCATCAGATTCCACTCGTTTCTGACAATACTTTTGCTACACCTTATTTGATTAATGTCTTTTCTCACGGTGTAGATATTTCCATTCACTCTGCGACTAAGTTTATCGGTGGACATGGTACGACTATTGGAGGCGTGATTGTCGATAGTGGTCGTTTTGATTGGGCAGCTTCAGGGAAATTCCCTCAATTTGTTGAGGAAGACCCAAGCTACCACAATTTGAGCTATACTCGTGATGTGGGTGCAGCAGCCTTTATTATCGCTGTCCGTGTTCAATTGCTCCGTGATACAGGTGCAGCCTTGTCACCATTTAATGCCTTTCTCTTGCTCCAAGGACTTGAAACGCTTTCACTTCGTGTAGAACGCCATGTGCAAAATGCTGAGAGAATTGTTGATTTTCTTGTAAACCATCCTAAGGTAGAAAAGGTCAATTATCCAAAACTAGCAGATAGTCCTTACTATGCCTTGGCTGAGAAATACTTGCCAAAAGGCGTGGGCTCAATCTTTACCTTCCATGTCAAAGGCGGCGAGGCAGAAGCACGCAAGGTCATTGATCATTTAGAAATCTTCTCTGACCTTGCAAACGTAGCAGATGCTAAATCGCTTGTTGTCCATCCAGCAACAACCACCCACGGTCAATTGTCAGAAAAAGACCTAGAAGCAGCAGGTGTCACACCAAACCAAATCCGCTTGTCAATCGGTCTTGAAAATGTAGAAGATTTGATTGAAGACTTGCGCTTGGCCTTGGAAAAAATTTAAAGAAAAAGAAGATAAACAGTGGGTTTCGACTCACTGTTTTTGATTTTCCCTCAGGCATGATATAATGGTTACAGAAGTCTAGAAAGAGGAACGATATGAACGAAATTAAATGCCCTAACTGTGGGGAAGTCTTTACAGTAAATGAAAGCCAGTATGCCGAACTCTTGTCCCAAGTGAGAACGGCAGAGTTTGATAAGGAACTACACGATCGCATGAAGCAGGAACTGGCCTTGGCTGAGCAAAAGGCCATGAATGAACAACAGTCTAAACTAGCTCAAAAAGACCAAGAAATTGCGCAATTACAGAGTCAAATCCAAAACTTTGCTACAGAAAAAGAATTGGCCAAGAAAGAGGTTGAACAGACAAGCCATGAGGCTTTATTAGCTAAAGACAAGGAAGTACAGGCCTTGGAAAATCAATTGGCCACCTTGCGTTTAGAGCATGAAAATCAACTGCAAAAGACCCTTTCTGACCTAGAAAAAGAACGAGATCAGGTTAAAAATCAGTTACTATTGCAAGAAAAGGAAAATGAGTTGTCTTTGGCTTCTGTTAAGCAAAACTATGAAGCCCAGCTCAAGGCAGCCAGTGAACAAGTCGAATTTTATAAGAATTTTAAGGCTCAACAATCTACAAAAGCTATCGGGGAAAGTCTGGAACAGTATGCAGAGAGTGAGTTTAACAAGGTACGTAGTTTTGCCTTCCCAAATGCCTACTTTGAGAAGGATAACCAGGTTTCTGAGCGTGGGTCTAAGGGGGACTTTATCTTCCGTGAATGTGATAAAAATGGGGTTGAAATCATTTCTATCATGTTTGAGATGAAAAATGAAGCGGACGGGACAGAGAAGAAGCATAAGAATGCCGATTTTTACAAGGAATTGGACAAGGACCGTCGTGAAAAGAACTGTGAGTATGCGGTTTTGGTGACTATGCTTGAGGCCGATAATGACTACTTTAATACGGGGATTGTTGACGTCAGCCATGAGTATGAAAAAATGTATGTGGTTCGTCCTCAATTCTTTATCCAGTTGATTGGGCTCTTGCGAAATGCGGCTCTTAATTCCCTAAAATATAAGCAGGAGTTGGCCTTGGTTCGGGAGCAAAATATCGACATTACGCATTTTGAGGAAGACTTGGATGCCTTTAAACAGGCCTTTGCTAAGAACTATAATTCAGCTTCGACCAACTTTGGCAAAGCTATTGATGAAATCGACAAGGCCATCAAACGCATGGAAGAAGTTAAGAAATTCCTGACAACATCTGAAAACCAACTTCGCCTTGCAAACAATAAATTGGAAGATGTTTCCGTTAAAAAATTGACTCGGAAGAATCCAACCATGAAAGCGAAGTTTGAAGCGCTGAAGGGGGAGTAGAAAGCAAAAATGAACGGTATTATCAACTTAAAAAAAGAAGCGGGGATGACCTCGCATGATGCGGTTTTTAAACTGCGTAAGATTTTGGGAACTAAGAAGATTGGTCATGGTGGGACCTTGGATCCGGATGTAGTGGGTGTTTTGCCGATTGCGGTCGGCAAGGCAACCCGCATGGTTGAGTTTATGCAGGATGAGGGCAAGGTCTATGAGGGGGAAATCACTCTCGGTTATTCAACGATGACGGAGGATGCTAGTGGGGAAGTGGTCGCTGAGACACCCGTTCTGTCGCCCTTGGATGAAAAACTTGTTGATGAAGCGATCGCCAGTCTGATAGGACCTATTATTCAAATTCCGCCTATGTATTCGGCAGTCAAGGTCAATGGTCGCAAGCTCTATGAGTATGCGCGTGCTGGACAGGAAGTGGAGCGTCCAGAACGTCAGGTGATCATTTATCAATTTGATCGAACAAGTCCGATTTCTTATGAGGGTCATCTTGCACGCTTCACTTTTCGTGTGAAATGTAGCAAGGGAACCTATATTCGTACCTTATCGGTTGACTTGGGAGAAAAACTTGGCTATGCTGCCCATATGTCTCAGTTAACTCGTACTAGTGCAGCCGGTTTACAGCTAGAAGATGCTCTTACCTTGGAAGAAATTGCTGAAAAAGTGGAGGCTGACCAATTGGACTTTCTCCATCCTCTAGAGATTGGGACAGGAGACCTTGTCAGAGTTTTCCTAACTCAAGAACAGGCTATAGAAGTGCGCTTTGGTCGTTTTATCGAGCTCGAACAAACAGAACAAGAATTAGCTGCCTTTGAAGATGATAAATTGCTTGCCATTCTAGAGAAGCGAGACAATATCTACAAGCCAAGGAAGGTTTTTAACTAGTCATTGCTGTCTTTTTTGTTTCTTATTAATATAGTTGGGCAAGTTATTACTAAGTGTTAGTATGTATATAGAAGAGCGAAGCGATTGAAATCGATTGCATATCGAACTTGGATATTGTAATTTTATTTTGATATAATGATAATAAAATGAAAGGAATTTCTTAAAAATGAGTGTTAGCGAAATTATTGAAAGAATTAGAAGTGAGTATTCGGAGATTGACTGGTTAAAAAGCAGAAGCAACTTTTATAAAATTCCTGATCAAGGAATATTTGTGCAGTATAATCTTAAAGATTTAGAAAAAAAATATGAAAGTAGTAAATTTTTAATTATTAATAAATTTGCGAAATCAGCAATCGATTGGAATTATGATTTAAGAAACTATTTTGTTATTACAGAATTGACCGACTCTCCTAAAACAGGGAATATTGAATTTACAAAAAATAATAAGGCAAGAGAATTTGAAAAATGTATTGGACAAAGTTACTTTACTATTGAACAAGACTTTTTCACATGTCATTTTATAAGAGTTGAAAAGGATAGTGAGGAATACTTAGAGACATTGCAGGAAATTATTTCCTTAAGTTTTGATGATTTTGTAGAACAGATGTGCTTAGAGCCTAATAAGTGGGACGATTATGGATATCAGTTGGTTTTTAATCTTACGATTTGGGAACAAACTTTTGAGTTACGAGTTAATCCGAAAAATAATCTTTCTATGGATTATTTAAAAAGTGGCGGAGGAGAATATCCTGATGAGGATTTTTGTTCCTTAGGTGAAGTGGCGTACTATGAATTTTTAAAAAAATATCTTTCTTATAAAGATCGTCAAAAATGGTTTACTCGATCTAGAGACCTTGCTTATAACACAAGTGTATTGGAAAAATTTGCAATAGAGTATTTAAAAAAATCTGATTTACATGGACAAACTTTGGATTTCACTCCACCAAATAGTGAATACCATAGTTTTTTATATAATTCATTTCTAAGAACAACTACCTTAAAAGAAATCAAGGAAGTATTTTACCCACTAACCGTTTTTGGCTATACTGACTCTAGGGAATGTTATTCTGAGGACGAAACATCATCTTACTCAAGTGAAAATTTAAAAGAGGCAGTTGATGATAGGGTAGAATCTATAAACTATAGTTTTAAAGAAGATGGTATAGATAAAGGGAAACTACAATTCATAAAAAATAGAATGTCAGAATTACCAATGAATGTTTTTGCAGTGGTTGGTGGAAATGGAAGTGGAAAATCCTATAAAATTAATCAGATAATAAAGGAACATTTAGAAGGAGACAATAAGTTCTCACAGATACTTCATTTTTCATTAAGCCCATTTGACAATATTATTCATTTTAATAGAGGGAGCACAAGTATAGAGGTTGCTGATAAAGAAAAAGATTCCTATGGTGAAATTATCTATGAGAAAGTAGGATTTGTTTCCGTCAAACATCCTCCTATTCCAGAAGTAGTCAAGAAAGCAGAAGCTACATCATTGATTGATGTTAAGGAGTATCTACATGAGAAATCTAGAAAGTATCTTGATTCTGATAATACATTAAAACAAGGATTTGAAGCTAAAATAAGTATTAAAGAAAGTTTTTCCTACTACATACAGAATCTATTATTTGACTTGATTGCTTCTAATAAGAAATTATCTCAGTGGGAGTCAGCAATAGAGTTCTTTGAATTTGAAACTTGGGTAGAAGATATCAAAATTGCTTTTTTAGATAGAGATATAATAAAAGAAGATCTAGAAAAAGTAGATAAGTTAAGTTCAGGGCAAGCAACTATTCTTTTATATATTACGAAGCTTGTTTCAAGTATTAATCAAGGAAGTTTAGTGATTTTTGATGAACCAGAAACGTTCATGCATCCACCTATGGTTAAAGCATTCGTTAGAGCTATTTCAGAGATAGTGAACAATAATAAAGCTTTCTGTTTGATTGCTACACACTCTCCAGTAATCATTCAAGAAATTCCTCATTGTAATGTTTATAGATTAGATTCTAATCACGGATTAAGCAATACTAATTACAAAACCTATGGTCAGAACTTAGACACTTTATACAAGAATATATATGGGATCGAATTACAGCAAACAGGATATAATAGTTTCTTTAATAAAAAAAGAGATAATATTATTAAAATAACTAGAAAAGAGGAGCAAGAGATTGGTGAAAGCATGGATTCATTATCACTCAAAGATGATAATGAAATAATTAAAAATCAGATTGAACTATTAGCTTATGGAGATGATAAAAAATATCTAGGAGATGAAGCTTTTCTGAAATATCTTGAAGTGAAAGAGGAGATAGAGAAAGCGGGTGAAGTCTTATCAAAAGAGTAGCTAAAGAATATCCATCTATAGAAGACGTTATAGTTGTATTACCAGATACTGTCGATAAAGATGGGCTTCGTAGTTTTTTAACAGAATTAGATAGAGAATATGAAAGTAAAGCTAGTATAGGTTCATTGTATGAATTAGATGTTGATCTGATTCAGTCACAGTGTGAGATTGATTCAAAATGGTATGGTACGTATGTTCGACCATCCTCAAAAGGCCTATTTCAAAAATTCGCAGTTGTAAAAAATACCTATAATCAAGCAATTTGTCCTATTTGTGAAGGTGTGTTTTCAACTAAAGTAACACTCGAACATATTATGCCTAAGAGTGAGAAAGAGAATAATAACCAAAAATTTGGTGAACCTAGGCTTGCAATTTTACCAATTAATCTAGTCAAATGTTGTGGGGAGTGCAATACCTCTAAACATAGTAAAAGGTCTGTCACAAAGGAAGAAAGTGAAATTAACCCTTACTTTGAGGAGTTTGATATTGAGGATTATATTGAGGTAAACTTTAATGATACAGATGAGACTTTTCAACCAAATATTAAATTTCACTATCAAGACAATTCTATGGATAAACGTATTCAAAATTTCATTAATAACTATAATATTGAAAAAACATATAATTATAGAATAAAGTTAGAGTTTCAAAAAATTTTGACCATATTAGCAAATAATCCAATAACTTTAACAAAATCTATTTTGAAGTCATACATAGAACATCTATTAGATACATATAGTAAAAATAGTGAATTTGAAAAAATTGACGATAAGTATTGGTTTGATCAAAATTATTTTGGATTTTTAATCTGTAAGCATTTAAAAAGAATAATAGAAAATGATATTTCTACTGTTTATAAATTAAATGAAGAGATAAACAAACTTCGTAAACCTTCTCAATATATTGCTTTTTCAAATCCAGAATTTCAGAATGATATGAACAAAGTACAAACAATAAGGGATTTAGAAATGTTTGTTAAAAATAACAAAGAAGACCTCATTGTCTATTACCAACAGATTAAAAAACAAGGACTTTCTATTGATTTTCCTAAATTATTTAATGTAGATGAAGATAGGTTAAGAAAAAAATGCTTAGATGATAAGTTAAGAAAAAAACGCTTAATCGAGGAAATTGTTAAGTACTATTTAGAAAGTGGGAAAAGTTTCGATCATTTCGGAGAAGATTGTGCTTCTATAATTACTATTTAAGATGAAACTCAAAATTATAGAAGAAAACGAAGTTAAGAATAATAAAAAATTGAAAGAGATGAATCAAAAATCAGTGGAGGGAACAGCAAAGTATTCATCAGCAATTTAATCAGAATCAAGAGACAGTCTTAGAAAACCGTAAATAAAGATTATACGAAATTGGTTATAGATATCAAACTTTTTTACTTAAAAATTGCAAAGTCTTTTTGTTTCGTTAATCAAAGCAGATACCACGCTTTCTATTAAAATTTATTAGATGAGTACCCCAAAACCAGACTATAAATTTTGTAAAAAATGTGATAGAATAGACGACGGATAAAAAAACGGAGGATAGCATGCAAAATAGACCAATCATTATCGGAGTGACAGGTGGTTCTGGTGGAGGAAAGACCAGTGTTTCAAGAGCCATTTTATCGCATTTCCCTGATGAAAAGATTTCCATGATTGAGCATGATTCATACTACAAGGATCAGTCTCATTTGACCTTTGAAGAGCGTGTCAAAACCAACTACGACCATCCTTTTGCCTTTGATACAGACTTGATGATTGAGCAGATTAAGGAATTGTTGGCGGGTCGTCCAGTGGACATTCCGACTTACGACTATACAGAGCATACACGAAGCAGCAAGACCTATCGTCAAGAGCCTCAAGATGTCTTTATCGTTGAGGGGATTTTGGTCTTGGAGGACAAGCGTCTGCGCGATTTGATGGATATCAAGATTTTTGTGGATACGGATGATGATGTGCGCATTATTCGTCGTATCAAGCGTGATATGGAAGAGCGTGGCCGTAGTCTTGATAGCGTTATTGACCAGTATTTAGGTGTGGTTAAACCCATGTACCATCAGTTTATCGAACCAACCAAGCGTTATGCTGATATCGTCATTCCTGAGGGAGTCAGCAATACAGTGGCTATCGACCTGTTGACAACCAAGATTGCAAAGATTTTGGAAGAAGCTCGAAACAGCAAATAAACAGATGTGGAGGCCTTGCCTCCTTTTTCTATTTTTCCCTCATAATGGTACATAAATGGAGATTTTTAGGCATATTTTTGGTATAATAATACCCATGAAAGAGCAAGAAAATGAATAGTAGGTGGAGATGGAAAAGTATTTATCGGTAACAACTTTGACCAAGTATCTGAAAATGAAATTCGATAAAGACCCGTACTTGGAACGGGTATATTTAACTGGTCAAGTTTCCAACTTTCGTAAACGACCTACTCACCAATATTTCTCCCTAAAGGATGACCATGCAGTCATTCAAGCGACCATCTGGTCTGGAATTTATCAGAAATTAGGCTTCGACTTGGAAGAAGGGATGAAAATCAATGTAATTGGGCGTGTACAGGTCTACGAACCAAGTGGTAGCTACTCCATTATCATTGAAAAGGCAGAGCCTGATGGGGTTGGGGCGCTTGCGATTCAGTTTGAACAACTCAAGAAAAAATTGACAGAAGAAGGCCTGTTTCAAGAACGCTTCAAGCAACCTCTGCCCCAATTTTCTAAGAGAATTGGTGTAGTGACCAGTCGCAGTGGAGCCGTTATTCGAGATATTATCACGACCGTCAGCAGGCGCTTTCCAGGTGTGGACATTCTTCTTTATCCGACCAAGGTTCAAGGTGAAGGGGCTGCGGAGGAAATAGCACGGAATATTGCGCGTGCTAATCAAAGGGATGATTTGGACTTACTGATTATTGGTCGTGGAGGTGGTTCCATTGAGGATCTCTGGGCTTTTAACGAAGAAATTGTGGTACGAGCTATTTTTGAGTCTCGTTTGCCAGTTATCTCTAGTGTGGGGCATGAGACGGATGTGACCTTGGCAGATTTTGTTGCAGATCGACGAGCTGCAACGCCAACAGCAGCTGCTGAACTAGCAACACCTGTAACCAAGTTGGATGTATTAGCTCATTTGCAAAATCAGGAAAAACGGATGGTTACGGCAGTCCGAAATGTCCTATCTAAGAAACAAGAATCTTTGAAAAAATGCAGTCAGTCTGTTATCTTTAGACAACCAGAGCGTTTGTATGACGGTTATTTGCAACGCTTGGATCAACTGCAACTGCGCTTAAAACAAAGTTTGCGAACACGGATTTCTGATAATAAACAAGTCGTACAAGTAAGGACGCATCAACTTGTCCAATTATCACCCGTTACCAAAATTCAACGTTATCAAGACCGTCTAGGCCAGTTGGATAAGCTCCTGCGTAGCCAAATGGCGCTAGTTTATGATGCCAAGGTTGCTGAAGTGAAGCGTCTTTCAGAAGCTTTGCTCATGTTGGATACCAGTCGCATCGTGGCGCGTGGCTATGCTATTGTCAAAAAAGAAGAGTCAGTTGTGGATTCGGTAGAGAGTTTGAAGAAAAAAGACCAAGTGACGCTTTTGATGCGAGATGGTCAAGTAGAATTAGAGGTTAAAGATGTCAAAACAAAAGAAATTTGAGGAAAATCTAGCAGAACTGGAGACCATTGTCCAAAGTTTGGAAAATGGTGAAATTGCTCTGGAAGATGCGATTGCTGCCTTTCAAAAGGGCATGGTCTTGTCAAAAGAGCTCCAAGCGACGCTGGACAAGGCTGAAAAGACCTTGGTCAAGGTTATGCAAGAAGACGGAACAGAAAGTGATTTTGAATGAAAAAGCAAGAAAAATTAGCTCTTGTCGAGTCGGCCTTGGAAGATTTTTATGGAGACCAGCAGTTTGCCTCTAGTTTGCGAGAGTCTGTTCTCTATTCCATTCATGCTGGTGGTAAGAGAATTCGGCCTTTTCTATTGCTAGAAGTTCTGGAAGCCTTGCAGGTCGCTATTAAACCTGCTCACGCGCAGGTGGCTGCTGCCTTGGAAATGATTCATACAGGGAGCTTGATTCACGATGATCTTCCAGCTATGGATGATGATGATTACCGTCGGGGACGCTTGACAAATCATAAAAAATTCGGTGAAGCTATGGCGATTTTGGCTGGTGATGCCTTGTTCCTAGATCCATATGCCTTGATAGCGCAGGCAGATTTGCCAAGTCAGATCAAGGTGGACTTGATTGCCAACCTATCTCTTGCTTCAGGTAGTCTGGGCATGGTTGCAGGACAGGTTTTGGATATGGAGGGTGAACATCAGCATTTGTCTTTGGAAGAACTCCAGACTATTCATGCTAATAAGACTGGAAAACTACTAGCCTATCCCTTCCAAGCGGCTACTATCATTGCGGAATTGGCACCTGAAATGCAGGAAAAGCTGAAAACTGTTGGCGAATTGATTGGACTTGCTTTTCAAGTTCGAGATGATGTGTTAGATGTGACCGCCAGTTTTGAGGAAATCGGCAAGACACCTCAAAAGGACCTACAGGCAGAAAAATCAACCTATCCAGCCTTGTTGGGCTTGGAAGAGGCTATTATCTTTTGTAACCAGACTTTGGATCAAGCTAATGCAAAAATAGAAGAAATTTCCCAGCAGGTTCCTTTTGAGATAGAATCGATTGTAAAAATAGTAGAAAGTTTGAGAATCAATGGCTAAGGAAAGAGTGGACGTACTAGCTTATAAACAGGGTTTGTTTGAAACGCGAGAACAGGCCAAGCGTGGTGTCATGGCTGGACTAGTCGTAGCAGTCCTTAACGGAGAACGGTTTGACAAGCCAGGAGAGAAAATTCCAGATGACACCGAGCTAAAACTCAAGGGCGAGAAACTCAAGTATGTCAGTCGTGGTGGTTTGAAACTGGAAAAGGCCTTGCAGGTCTTTGATTTGTCAGTTGATGGCGCGACCACGATTGATATCGGGGCCTCCACTGGAGGATTTACAGATGTCATGTTGCAGAATGGTGCCGAGTTGGTCTTTGCAGTCGATGTTGGTACCAATCAGTTGGCTTGGAAACTACGCCAAGACCCACGAGTTGTCAGCATGGAGCAGTTTAATTTCCGCTATGCTGAAAAGACTGATTTCGAGCAGGAACCGAGCTTTGCCAGTATTGATGTGAGTTTTATTTCCCTCAGTCTGATTCTTCCTGCCTTGCATCGTGTCTTGGCTGAACAAGGTCAGGTTGTGGCTCTGGTTAAGCCCCAATTTGAAGCAGGACGTGAGCAGATTGGGAAAAATGGAATCATTCGCGATGCCAAGATCCATCAGAATGTCCTTGAATCTGTCACAGCTATGGCAGTGGAGGAAGGCTTTTCAGTTCTTGGTTTGGACTTTTCTCCCATCCAAGGTGGGCATGGAAATATTGAATTTTTAGCGTATTTGAAAAAAGAAGAGTCAGCAGGCAATCAGGTTCTTGCTGATATTGAAGAAGTAGTAGAGAGGGCGCATAGTCAATTTAAAAATGAATAAAAAAGAGAGACTTGAAAAAATTAGACGATTTGTGACAGATTATCAAATCGGTACGCAAGAAGAAATCGTAGAACATTTGAAAGAAGCAGGTATCACTGCCACTCAAGCGACGGTATCCCGAGATATCAAAGAACTGGGTATTGTCAAAATTCCTTTGAGAGATAACACCTATGTCTATGAATTGCCAAAATCAATCGTAAAAAGTTTGCAACTGGCTGAAGACAATATCGAATCGGCTGAATTGATGGACAAGATGATTAATCTTCAAGTTATTCCAGGAAATACAGCTTTTGTAAAAGCTCAGTTAATCGAGACTTTTGCTGACAAGATTTTTAGCTGTTTAGCTGATGATAGCTCGATTTTAGTCATTGCAAGAAGTGAAAGTCTAGCTGAGGAAATCTTTGAACAAGTAAAAAATTGGTAGGTCTATATGTTACTTGAAATTTCGATAAAAAACTTTGCCATTATTGAGGCTATTTCCCTCAATTTTGAAAAGGGGATGACTGTCTTGACTGGTGAAACGGGTGCAGGGAAGTCGATTATCATTGATGCCATGAATATGATGTTGGGAGCTCGTGCTACAACAGATGTTATTCGTCATGGTGTGCCTAAGGCAGAGATTGAGGGGCTATTCTCCGTTGAAAATAGTCGCCTTTTGCAGGAAATTTTTAATGAGCAAGGTTTAGAATTGGGGGATGAAATTATCATCCGTCGAGAAATCTTGCAAAATGGTCGGAGTATCAGTCGTGTAAATGGCCAGATGGTCAATTTGTCTGTTTTGCGTGCTATTGGGCAACATCTGGTAGATATTCATGGTCAGCATGACCAAGAAGAGTTAATGCGTCCTCAACTTCATATTCAGATGTTGGATGAATTTGGTGATACAGCCTTTTGGACCTTGAAAGAAACCTATCAGACGAGTTTTGATGCTTATCGAAAAATGCGTAAGCAGGTTCTGGAAGTCAAGAAAAACCAACAAGAACATAAGGCACGTATCGAAATGTTGGAATTTCAAATGGCAGAGATTGAGGCAGCAAACTTGCAGGCTGGAGAAGATCTGGCTCTCAATCAAGAGCGTGATAAACTTCTCAATCATAAAAATATTGCGGATACACTGACCAATGCTTACAGTATGTTGGATAATGAAGATTTTTCAAGTCTGGCCAATGTTCGTTCAGCCATGAATGATATGGAAAGTGTCGAAGAGTATGACTCTGAATACCGTGAAATTTCAAGCTCTTTGTCTGAGACCTACTATGTCTTAGAAGATATTAGCAAGCGTCTGGAAGCTATTATTGAGGACCTTGATTTTGATGGCAATCGCCTTATGCAAGTCGAGAATCGTTTGGACCTCCTTCATACTATTACCCGTAAGTATGGTGGGACTGTGGATAATGTTTTGCTTTATTTTGCCAAAATTACAGATGAATACAATCTCTTGACAGGCAATAATCTTTCTTCTGAAGACATGGAAGCAGAGCTTAAGAAGTTAGAAGTCAATCTTGTCGATTTGGCAGGTCAGCTTGCATCTGCTCGTCATGACTTGGCTCAGCAGCTAGAAGCAGAGATTAAACAAGAACTGCAAGATCTTTATATGGAAAAAGCCCAGTTTCAGGTTCGTTTTAGCAAGGGCAAATTCAGCCGTGAGGGCAATGAAATGGTCGAATTTTACATTTCAACCAACCCTGGCGAAGACTTTAAACCCTTGGTTAAGGTTGCTTCTGGAGGGGAATTATCTCGTCTCATGTTAGCCATTAAGTCTGCCTTTTCACGTAAAGAAGGAAAGACCAGCATTGTCTTTGATGAGGTGGATACGGGAGTTTCAGGCCGTGTAGCTCAGGCTATTGCACAGAAGATTCACAAGATTGGCCAGCATGGTCAGGTTCTGGCTATTTCCCATTTGCCACAAGTGATTGCGATTGCGGATTATCAATTCTTTATTGAGAAGATTAGTAATGACCATTCAACGGTTTCGACTGTTCGTCTCTTGACGGTTGAAGAGCGAGTGGAAGAAGTTGCCAAGATGTTGGCAGGTGATGATGTGACGGAAGCGGCCCTGACGCAAGCTAGAGAATTGTTGAGAAACAGGGAGAAATAAGATGACAGACTATTATGTAATTGGAGATGTTCACGGAAAAGCTGGGATGCTGGAAGACCTTCTCAAAACATGGGATGGTCAGACACAGTTGCTCTTTCTAGGCGATTTGATTGACCGTGGTGAGGATAGTCGCCGTGTTCTTGAAATGGTCAAGGATTTGGTTGACAATCAAGGGGCTATCTGTTTATCAGGAAACCACGAGTATATGTTTTTGACTTGGCTCGATAACCCAGAAGAAAGCTATGACCACTATCGTCGCAATGGTGGAGATACAACCATTAACTCTATCCTAGGTCGTCCCTTGGATGCACCAGTTGATGGAGTAGAAGATGCCAAGCGTGTCGCTACTGAAGCGGCAGATTTGGTCGAATTTATTCGTCAAATGCCATTTGTGGTAGAGACAGACAAGTATATCTTTGTTCATGCAGGTATTGATTTGACCTTGGATGACTGGCATGAAACCACAGATTATAAAAAAGTCTGGCTTAGAAAACCATTCCACGAAGCCGAAAATCATACTGGAAAAATCATTGTCTTTGGCCATACACCGGTCTATGGTTTGTTAAAGCAAGAGCGTGGTACTGCTGAGCTTTGGACTACAGAAGATGGCAAGATTGGAATGGATGGAGGAGCTGTTTATGGTGGTGTCCTTCATGGGATTGTCTTTACAGACCAAGGAATGACAGAACACCACTTTATCGAAAATGACGGCTTTGTCGCTGAAGATTAGTACTCCTAGCAGGGTATGGTCTTGTCAAAATGTCAAAAACAATTTATAATAAATAGATACCCTGAAAGGAAGAGAATCATGAACTTAGAAGAATTGAAAAAACGACAGGAGAAGATTCGTAACTTCTCTATTATCGCCCATATTGACCACGGAAAGTCGACTCTAGCAGACCGCATTTTGGAAAAGACAGAGACAGTTTCCAGTCGTGAAATGCAGGCCCAGCTTTTGGATAGCATGGATTTAGAGCGAGAACGTGGGATTACTATTAAGTTGAATGCCATTGAGCTCAATTATACTGCAAAAGATGGCGAAACTTATATTTTTCACTTGATTGACACGCCGGGGCACGTAGACTTCACCTATGAAGTTTCACGTTCACTAGCTGCCTGTGAGGGAGCGATTTTGGTGGTCGATGCTGCCCAAGGGATTGAGGCCCAAACCCTTGCCAACGTTTATCTAGCCTTGGACAATGATTTGGAAATCATGCCAGTCATTAACAAAATTGACCTGCCAGCTGCAGATCCAGAGCGCGTGCGTACAGAGATTGAAGATGTGATTGGTTTGGATGCTAGTGAAGCAGTTTTGGCTTCTGCCAAGGCTGGTATCGGTATTGAGGAAATCCTTGAGCAAATCGTGGAAAAAGTGCCAGCGCCAACAGGTGATGTGACGGCGCCACTTAAGGCCTTGATTTTCGACTCCGTTTACGATGCTTACCGTGGGGTTATTCTTCAAGTGCGTGTCATGGATGGGGTGGTTAAACCTGGGGATAAGATTCAGCTTATGAGCAATGGCAAGACCTTTGATGTGACAGAAGTTGGTATTTTTACCCCGAAAGCAGTTGGTCGTGATTTCCTTGCGACTGGTGATGTTGGTTATATTGCAGCTTCTATCAAGACGGTTCAGGACACTCGTGTGGGTGATACCGTTACCTTGGCAACCAATCCTGCGGCAGAGCCATTACATGGTTACAAGCAAATGAATCCTATGGTATTTGCGGGTCTATATCCAATCGAGTCAAACAAGTACAATGATCTCCGTGAAGCCCTTGAAAAATTGCAACTAAATGATGCTAGTCTTCAGTTTGAACCAGAAACATCTCAGGCCCTTGGATTTGGTTTCCGTTGTGGTTTCCTTGGACTTCTCCATATGGATGTTATCCAAGAACGTTTAGAGCGTGAGTTCAACATCGACCTCATCATGACAGCGCCATCTGTTATCTATAAGGTTAATCAAACCGACGGTGAGTCTATGGATGTGTCGAACCCATCTGAGTTTCCAGACCCAACTAAGATTGCAACCATTGAAGAGCCTTATGTTAAGGCGCAAATCATGGTACCACAGGAGTTTGTTGGAGCAGTGATGGAGTTGGCACAGCGTAAGCGTGGGGACTTTGTGACGATGGACTATATTGATGATAACCGTGTCAATGTTATCTATCAAATTCCACTGGCTGAAATTGTCTTTGACTTCTTTGATAAGCTTAAGTCTTCGACACGTGGTTATGCAAGCTTTGACTACGAATTGTCAGAGTATCGTCCGTCTAAGCTGGTGAAAATGGATATCCTTCTTAACGGAGACAAGGTGGATGCCCTTAGCTTTATCGTTCACAAGGACTTTGCTTACGAACGTGGAAAATTCATCGTTGATAAGCTCAAGAAAATTATTCCTCGTCAACAATTTGAGGTGCCAATTCAAGCGGCTATTGGACACAAGATTGTGGCTCGTACAGATATCAAAGCCCTTCGTAAGAACGTACTTGCTAAGTGTTACGGTGGTGACGTTTCTCGTAAACGTAAACTCCTTGAAAAACAAAAAGCTGGTAAGAAACGTATGAAAGCTATCGGATCAGTAGAAGTTCCACAAGAAGCCTTCCTCAGCGTCTTGAGTATGGATGAAGAATAAGTTATCATAATTGCTTTTCTTGTTAATAGCAAAATTATATCAGAATCAATAGTAAAGCAGGCTTAAATGGTCTGCTTTTTTTGATTCTAAAACAAAAAATGTTGCTGTGTTTGTTTATGTGTTTGTTTCAATAAGTCGAACTATAAAAACAACAAAAATATAAAAAAAGAGACAAAAAAGAACAGAAAATTATTGACAACGATTTCATATAGTGTTATACTTATAGCATAAAGTTAATGGAAAGAAGGGAAAACCTTATGGGATTAGATCATTTCTTTGACAAAAACCTTGTGTTTTGCTTAGAAGCGGATAATCAAGAACATCTCTTTGATCAGGTTGCAACTTTATTGGAAGAACGAGAAATCGTAACTCCAACCTATCGTGAAGCCTTGATCACGCGTGAAAAGTCATTTCCAACTGGCTTAGATATGGAATTTTTGGGTAAGGATTTGCCGAATGTGGCTATTCCTCATACAGATACGATTCATAATCTTGCCGAAAAAGTTGTAGTCGTTCAATTAGAAAAACCAGTGACTTTCCACAATATGATTGCGCCAGATAAGGAAGTAGAAGTATCCTTGCTCTTCTTTATTATTAATAACTCAAGCTCAAGTCAAACTAACATTCTTGCTCAGTTGATGGACTTCTTTACAGGAAATGGTCATTTGGAAGATTTGGCTAAAATTTCTGAACCAGAAGCTATCTATGCTTATATAGCTGAAGCAACTGCATAATCTTGTCAATTAAAAATATTAAATCGGAGGAAATCCATATGATTAAAATTCTTGCTGCCTGCGGTGCAGGTGTTAACTCAAGCCACCAAATTAAAAGTGCTCTTGAAGAAGAACTTTCAAACCGCGGTTTTGATGTTCACTGTGATGCAGTCATGGTCAAAGACGTTAACGAAGACCTTATCAAAGGTTATGACATCTTTACACCAATTGCTGCTACAGATCTTGGTTTTGATCCAGGTATCCCAGTTATCGAAGCTGGACCAATCTTATTCCGTATCCCAGCTATGAGTGCTCCAGTATTTGATAATATTGAAGCTGCTATCAAAGAACACGGATTAAGCTAATAAATACTTTATTTAGTTAACATTCATATAACATAAAAAGGGAGGAACTGTTATGGATGCAATCTTTGACCTAATCGGCAAGTTTTTCAAGCCCATCTTAGATATGGGTGGACCTGTCATCATGTTAATCATTTTGACAGTATTGGCTTTACTTTTTGGAGTGAAATTCTCCAAAGCGCTTGAAGGTGGTATCAAACTTGCCATCGCTCTTACTGGTATCGGTGCTATCATCGGTATGCTAAATGGTGCTTTCTCAGCATCACTTGCAAAATTCGTTGAAAACACAGGTATCCAATTGAGTATCACTGACGTTGGTTGGGCACCACTTGCCACAATCACTTGGGGGTCTGCTTGGACACTTTACTTCTTGCTCATCATGTTGATTGTCAACGTAGTGATGCTTGCTATGAAGAAAACTGATACACTTGACGTTGATATCTTTGATATCTGGCACTTGTCTATTACAGGTCTTTTGATTAAATGGTATGCTGACAATAATGGTGTGAGCCAAGGGGTTT